>BDTA01000045.1 GCA_002897935.1 bacterium BMS3Abin08 | reverse complement strand
AAGGAGTTGATAGATGCAACCGAATTGCAGCCCTTTGAGTAGTTTGTGAAGGAGTGATCCCGGAAGGCAAATTTCTCCCCCTTGAGGGGACGTATCGTTGAGATACTGACAAAAACACACCTTTCCCTACTGAAGCTATTCAGGCAATCCCCTGTTATCAGACGACATCCATTCCTCAGTAGTGTCCACTAAATGAGGACTATTAATTTCAGGAAGGATATAAAAGGCGTCCAACTTCCGGAGCAGGAACTTCTTGAACTCATAAACCGGGAAAGCATGCATATGCACGGAGAACCTCCAGGTGAATCGTCATAGAATGTATTCAGGAATGCGACCCGACAGTTAAGGAATGTTTATAGCCTATGAGGGTGATATATTCTAATTACTCAACTGCCGAACAGGCTACCTTAAAAATACGGACTGTTATTGTGGAGATAATGTTACAAAAAAGGTCTATAGAGATTCTGAATGGCCAGGATAGTAACAGTATATAGCCGGAAGCATCAGAATTTTGCGCCTTCCGATATGTCCTATATACGATGGCTGAAGATATCAGAGGCCCTGGCAAGGCTCGGACACCATGTGGATATTGCCACGAATGAATTCGGAGGTCTCAGATGGTGGCGAAAGAGGTTCCCGATACCTGTTGGTGAGAACTTAAGGAGGGTCCCATTGTCTGAGGTCAGGTGGCACAGGTACGATGTTGTCAAGACATTATTCCACCACGGCTTTGACACTTTAGAGAAATATGGCGGTTCAGACCATCCCTTTATAATTTCAAAGCTGGGTTCCGTCGTGGGGCCTGTGGATATGGAAGGAATATATTTTTATGGAAAAAGCAGAAAAAGGCTTTATTTAACTCAGAAGAAGATAGATCAGAAGGGCAGGTACATTACATTATTAAACGATGCCGCTAAAGAATTGTGGATTAGCTGTTTTGGCCCAAGGGATAATATCCTGATTGTACCTGGCGGGGTTGAGAAATGTATCCCCACTTCTTCCAAAAATCCTTATCCGCCCGGAAAGGGGAAAAGATGTGTTTTTGCCGGGAACATCTATGGCCGCTTCTCTCAGCCGGATGCAAACAAGACCCTCGTCAATAAACTGAACAGATTGGGGAAACTCCTTAAGGGTTACGATATACAACTGTATATGATAGGCGCCGGCAATATACGCCGTCTGGATAGGGGATATGTAAATCACTTAGGTGTTGTCCCCCATGAGAGGGCCTGGGATTATTTCCACTACGCCCATGCAGGTGTTGTTGTTGCCGCAGGAGGGTTTATGCACAACAATGAAAGCAGCAAGATTTATCATTATTTGCGCGCCGGGCTGCCCGTAGTAAGTGAATCCGGATTTCCCAACGATCATATAGTAAGGGAGTCAAGACTGGGGTTTGCTGTCGAGAACGGAAACATGGAATTGATGGCGGAAAAAATACATGAGGCTGCAGATAAGGACTGGGACAGGGATTATGCCGTGAGTTATATTTTAAATAATCACACCTGGGATAAAAGAGCCGAGGTATACAATGGCATTATTAAAGAGGGACAGCAAAAAAGACTATAAAGCATGGATGAGGTCATTACATTACATAAAAACACGATTTATCCGGCAGATGCCTGAACTTTCCCTCTTTACAAAGGAAGCTACTGAGCAGTCAATACCTTCGCGGTATGAAGAACAGGAAAAGCTGTTTCCCGAGCGGATTGCCGTAAAGTACAAAGATGGGGTTCTGACTTATAAAGATTTAAACATATCAGCCAATCGTATAGCACATGCCATACTAAAGCAGGGGGGAGATACAAATGAGCCGGTTGCATTTATTGCTGAACATGGATCAGCCCCGATTGTGGCACTCCTTGGTATTCTCAAGGCAGGGAAGATATATGTTCCACTGGATCCGTCTTTCCCTCATGACATGTTGAAGTATATACTCAGGGATTCTCAAGCAGGTATTATCGTTACAAACAATGCTAACTCTGATCAGGCCGCTACCCTCGCTCAAGATAATCTTAAAACAATCAACATGGATGGTGTTGATGACGGCCTTTCCGTCTCTAATCCAGAGGTTGAGATTTCGCCTTATGCCATTGCCAATATACTTTATACGTCCGGCAGCACCGGTAAACCGAAGGGTGTAATGCAGAATCACCGAAATGTGCTTCATTCTGTGATGAGCGCAACAAACATTTACCATATAAACAATGGCGACAGAATCTCTCTTCTCCTGTCGCCAGGTTTTGCTGCTTCAATGATCCCCATGTTTGGAGCGCTGTTAAACGGTGCAGCTCTCCTTCCCTTTAATTTGAAAACCGATGGCATTAGTAACCTGCTGAACTGGATGAAAAAAGAAGATGTAACCATATTTTATTCAGTCTCTTCACTCTTCCGGCACCTTCTTTCTGTCCTGACCGGTGAGGAAGGGTTTTCATATCTCCGTTTAATCGTAGTGGGTGGAGAGCCTGTATACAGGAGGGATGTGGAGTTATACAAAAGACTCTTTTCAGAATCATGCGAATTGATTGTCAGGCTGGCCAGTACCGAAACTCACATGATCAGGTGCCTCAAAATCAATAAACGCACAGCGATCAAAGATAATATGGTTCCCGTCGGTTTTGCAGTTGAGGATAAGGATGTTGCCATCCTCAACGACAGTGGTGAAGAAGCAAACGTTAATGAGATCGGGGAGATTGTGGTAACGAGCCGATATCTTTCACCCGGGTATTGGGGAATGCCGGATTTAACGGAGAGGGTTTTTATGTCTGATCCTCATGACAAGGAGAAACGTGTATACAGAACGGGAGATTTGGGGCGGATGGGACCGGAAGGCTGCCTGCAGTATCTCGGCAGAAAAGATGACATGGTGAAGATAAGGGGCCATCGTGTTGAGACCGGGGAAATAGAAACGGCAATCCTTGAAATGACCGATGTCAAAGAGGTCACCGTTGTGAGTCGTGAAGACACCAGGGGGAACAAGTATCTCGTTGCGTACATTGTTCCACTGAAGGCTCGGGTGCCTACAGATAAAAAACTCCGGGATACCCTCAAAAAAAGACTGCCTGACTATATGATACCTCCATTCTATATTCCGGTTGAGTCGCTTCCACATACCCCTACAGGGAAGATAGATCGGCAGGCGCTACCTGAGCCTGTTTTTGCCCGGCCAAAACTCATGAACTCCTATGTAGCACCACGTGATGAAGTTGAACTGAAGCTGGTTACCATCTGCGAAGATATATCAGGCATAAATCCTGTCGGCGTCAGAGACGATCTCTATGACCTTGGAATGGATTCACTACAATATCTGACGTTCTTTATTGCCGGCGAGCAGGGACTTGGCAAAAAAATCTCATCAGATGTTCTCCCCCGAATGTCAACTATAGAAGAGTTTGCCGTTTTCTTCCGCGGAGGACATCCGTCATCATCAATCCCCTTATCTGAAAGGCACGCA
>BDTA01000044.1 GCA_002897935.1 bacterium BMS3Abin08 | reverse complement strand
CCATGGTCTGAACAAAGAGGACGGCCACTCCCAGAAGAAAACCATTCTTCACACTGTTGGTCACGGCAATTGAGGGACAGAGGCTTATAACAAGTCTGAAGATGGTATTATCTTTGAATATACCGTTTTTTATCAGCTGAAAATTACTAACCTTTTCTTCCTGCAGATGCTCCATGCTCCACCTCTCCTTTTTTTAACGCTTTAATCAAGAACTCCAGACCCTTCTTTATACCATCCTTTGTTACGGCCCTCGATGAGATTGTCGCACCTGTGATGGCCTGGACATACTTGTCGGTCTTTCTCTTAACCACCTTCAGGTGTTTCAGGTCCTTGCCTTTAAACCGCTTCTTGAAATAAGGAAGGGCTATCTCATCACCAAGTCCCGGGGTCTCGGCATGATGGAGGATATCTATCCTCTGCACCACAAAATCATCGTTAACGGCAAATAGAATATTTATATAACTTGAATACCCCTTGGCATATGTCTGAACGATATAACCGATAACCTTCCCGTCCTTCTTTGCAACAAAATACTCTGCATCCTTATCATGCGGATACCAGTCACCAAGCTTTATTATTCCATTCTTGTCGGCGTTTGGCATCATTTTTTGCAGGGCCTCCTTCTTCTCCTGCGCGTTCTTTCTGAATATCACCGGAGCAGTCTTGGCATACACTGCAGCAAGGAGTAACCCCCCGACAAGATAGAGCGCCACAAGGTTGAAAGTCATCTTCAGTATGTCCTTAAAATTCACTCTCTGGCCTCCTTTCCGGCCCCGAAGACCTTTGTCTTCATGTTCCTCTCGATCAACGGACTGAAGCAGTTCATAAGCAGGATCGCAAACATAACACCCTCGGGATACCCGGCCTTCAGCCTTATAAGGATTGTGAGAAATCCGCAGCCGACACCAAATAAAATCTGTCCATTCCTGACCGAGGGACAGGTCACATAATCAGTGGCCATAAAAAAGGCGCCAAGCATCAGGCCGCCGCTCAGGAGATGAACGATTGGATCTCCGGTGAAGAGTCCTTCCTTTCCACCGAATATCCATGCAAGAACAGCAACGGTGGCAAGAAATGAACCCGGTATACGCCATGTAATGTATCCCTTGTAAAGAAGGAACAGCGCACCTATCAGGATGGCAATTATTGAAACCTCTCCAATGGAGCCCGCCCTGTGACCGATGAGGAGCTGGATATAGAGGTTCATCTTGCTGCCAAATACCTCGATAAGCTTCTGCATCCCTCCCTCTTTCAGGAGAGTAAGGGGCGTTGCAGTGGTCTTGGCGTCAAGCCCCACAAATGCGGCGGTAGGCGCCATCCATGTGGTCATGGCCCTCGGCCAGGTAATAAGTACAAAGGCCCGGCCGATGAGTGCCGGGTTGAATATGTTGTATCCCAGTCCCCCGAAGAGTTGTTTTGTGATCGCCACAGCAGCAAAGGAACCCACCAAGGGTATATAAAACGGAACCGTCGCCGGCAAATTCATCCCCAGGAGGAGACCCGTCAGAAAGGCGCTCCCGTCACCAAGGGTTACCCCCCTTCCCGTCATCCTTTCAATCATCCACTCACTGAACAGTGATCCCACTATACACAACGCTGTAACATAAATAGCCTTCGGCCCAAAATAATATGCTCCCATCACAAAGGCAGGAAGAAGACTGAGGCTCACCGTCCACATTATCTTTCCAACGGTCTCTTCACTCCTTATATGTGGACTTACCGCTACAACAAGTTCCTGTTCTTTCCTTGCTACAGCCATACTGATACTCCTTTATATTGTTGAATTTGCAAGTTTACCTGAAAGCAGTTACCTTTTATCTAAATTGAGCGATTCTCTTACCCAAGAAACCATTCAAATACCGGATGGTACAATGGTATTGGGTTTGAACGGCTTCCAATTTTTCATAAGCCTCATCTGGATGGTGAGGTGAAAAATTGCCTCGGAGTCCCGACTTGATGTCGGGACGAGAATGAGTGAAAACTCTATATCATTGTACCTGACAGCCATGAAATCGCTCAAATTACCTTTTAACAAGAGACTTTGCAAGTCTTATAAGCTGTACAATGGGCCTCTTCGAAGGACAGACATACGTACAGGACCCACATTCAAAGCAGTCAAAGAGGTTATAGTCCTTTGTGTCTTCATAATACCCCTTCTCGGCAAATAGGCTTAGCATTGAGGGCATCAGCCCCATGGGGCAGGCATCAATGCATCTGCCGCACCTGATACAGGGACCGAATTTATCCAATGGAACGTACTCCTGTTCCGACATGACCAGCACACCTGATGTCCCTTTTGTTACAGGCACATCCAGCGTATACTGGGCAAATCCCATCATAGGTCCGCCAAGCACCACCTTAACCGGGCTGTCGGTAAAACCGCCACGGTCTTCTATTAACTCTGTTATGGAAGTGCCGATACGGGCCTTCACGTTACCCGGATTCCTGATACCAAGGCCGGTAACCGTCACAACCCTTTCAACAAGGGGTTTCCCGTACCTGCAGGCCTCATAAATTGCAACCGCCGTCCCCACATTCTGTACGACGACACCGATATCCATGGGGAGGCCTCCAGCCGGGACATCCCGGTCCGTTATTGCCTTGATCAGCATCTTTTCAGCGCCCTGGGGATACTTGACCTCAAGCGGGCTCACTTCGATATCCGGGCCCCCCGAAGCAGCCTCTTTCATCTTCTCAATTGCATCGGGCTTGTTTGCCTCGATTCCCACATAGCCCTTCTTCACACCGAGTACCCTCATCAGGATCCTCAGCCCTTCCATCACATCCTGTGGTGTCTCGACCATAAGCCGGTGGTCTGCCGTAAGATAGGGCTCACACTCCGCACCATTGATTATAACTACGTCTATGGGCTTTTCCTTGGGTGGAGAGAGCTTCACATGGGTAGGAAAGGTGGCTCCACCCATACCTACAATCCCTGCATCCTTTATCTTTTGCTTGAGTTCATCGGGAGAGAGATTCATGTAGTCGGGGTTATCCCTCAGCCGGGTCCACTCATCCTTCCCATCGTTCTCTACAACAACGGACGGGACCATCCTCCCCATCGCATTTGGTATATCCATGATGGCCACGACCTTGCCGGAGACAGATGCATGAACCGGGGCGGATACAAACCCCGCCGGCTCTCCAACGAGCTCCCCCTTCTTCAGCTCCCGGCCGATCTCAACAACACAGTTACAGGGAGCGCCGATATGCTGACTTAAGGGAATAAATACCCGGGCGGGGGCATTCATCTCTTTTATCGGGGCACCTGCTGCAAGCTCCTTGTGATAGGGGGGGTGAATTCCACCTTTAAAGGTCAATAGTGCCATCCTTCCTCCTGAAAAATTATGATAGCTACAGCCGAGGCTCAGTGAAATAAAAATCAATAAGTAATAACATTATGGAGCCCCTTAAGTCAAGGCAGCATTATCAGTTTACGTAATACATCCATATAACAAATTTATCTCAAGTCTGAAATTTATACAAGAAGGTCGTTGACCCTTTCAGGTTCGAATCTTTCAGAAAGCAGGACATTCCTCATAAAGCTGAAGACCTTTATCCTCTGCTTACCGCCCAACTGCGGATAAAAGACCGGATGTGCCACCACCGCCCCCCTGAAGGCATAGAAGGGGGCGACAACGGAAAGGATCTCCCTGTCCCCGGTAAGCTCAATGTATCTCTCATAAAAGAGTTCAAGGGCCTCTCTGTAGGCCCCCGTAACTGAATCATGATACATGATTGAATAGAATATATAGTTGATGGTCATTGCCGTGATATCATCGGCCCCGTCACCCCAGGGGCCTCTGCTCCTGTCAAGGAGAACAAAGTCGTCCCCCCTGAACCAGATATTGCCCGGGTGGAAGTCACCATGTATCTGACAGAGTCTCCCATGGAATGGTTTCAGACGTGCACGCCAGTCGACACACAGCTTTTCGATCTCCGCCATAGTATCATAACCGACCACACCATCCGGATAGGAATCAAAGACACCCATGAGGCATTCTCCGTGCCCGATGGTATCCCTGATCTTCCGCCGGTAAAGGGTCTTTGATTCCTTCTTCACCGAATGAATCTCCTTGAGGTAACCGGCCATGGCCTGTATCTTCTTCCTGTCCATGTCCGACAGAACGGCTTTATCCTTCATCTCCTCAAGGTCACTGAAGTAGTTTGTACCCTCTGCCTTCTCCATGACCAGGAAATACTCCTTTCCCCCACTTACCGATCTCACCGATCCGTCCTCTGTAAGGGCAACAACATCTACAGCCCTGATATGTTTCGGCAGATTGCCGTACTCGTCGTAGGCCAGCAGCAGGACAGCGGCCCGGTCAGAGGGGTAATCATGACCAAGCCCCTCGGGAGCAAGGTCTTTCACAACATACTCCCTTTCGCGACCGCCTGTCTCAATAACAAGTGAAAATCCCGTACCATGCACACCTGCCCCGAGACGTTCAAACCTCTTTATGCAGACATCACCAAACCTCTCCCTGAGGTAAGTCAGGAGTGATTCCCTCTCTATCATATCTCTCCTCCGTTGGATTTTTGCCAGTATTATACCATTGATGGCGTCGTAAAAAATCGATCTCCTGCGTCGCAGCAGGTACGCCCAATGCTCAACATACCATACGTAGCCTCCGCTCGGGCAACACCACTACTGCTTG
Organism: bacterium BMS3Abin08; assembly: GCA_002897935.1. Taxonomy (NCBI): domain Bacteria; species bacterium BMS3Abin08. The sequence continues at coordinate 6,587 of BDTA01000044.1, read as the reverse complement.
TATATCGAATTCTTACAATGCACCTTGCCGAAAGCCCCGGCCTTTGGTCGGAGAGCTTGACCCACCTGCCCTCAATTCGACCCACGAGTCAAACGGCGGATTCGGGACTCAGCAGAAAACTTGACAAAGCTCTCATTTGAGGATACTATATCCTGAAATGGCTGAAAACAAACCGGATAAAGAAAACCTCCTGAAGGAACTCCCGTCTGTAGATGAAATCATAAAGAGCACACAGGGGAACCAGTGGCGGGAGACATATCCACGGTCCTGTGTTATAAAGGCTATCAGGGAGGTCATAGACAAAAAAAGAGAGGCCATCATGGCGGGAAAGTCGCCCGACCTTTCACCTGACTGTCTCTATCGGGAAATAGAACCTTTGATCAGGCTCTCGGTTTCAAAACGCCTGATACCTGTCATAAACGCCACGGGGATCGTTATCCATACAAACCTCGGCAGGGCACCCCTTTCCGACGAGGCGATAGAGAACATCTCCCGCATCGCAAGAGGATATTCCAACCTTGAGTACAACATCGGGAAGGGCAAAAGGGGAAAGAGATATGACAATCTAAGGTGGATAATAAGGGACCTCACGGGAGCAGAGGATGCGATAGTGGTTAACAACAACGCTGCTGCTGTTTTACTCTCCCTGAGCGCCCTGGCAGGTGAAGGGGAAGTAGTCATATCGCGGGGCGAACTCGTTGAGATCGGGGGTTCTTTCAGGATACCCGATGTAATGAACCTCAGCGGTAGTGTTCTGAGGGAGGTCGGCACAACAAACAAGACCCATCCGGGGGATTATGAAGAGGCAATCAATGAAAACACCGCCCTCTTATTAAAAGTGCACCAGTCAAATTACCGCATGATCGGCTTCACCGATGATGTACCGGCAGAGGAAATTGTAGAGATCGGGAAAAGACACGGCATCCCCGTTATGTTTGATCTCGGGAGCGGATGTCTCGTTGACCTCAGCCTCTCGGGGATCCATGGTGAACCGGTCGTCGGGGATATCGTAAAAAGCGGGGTGGACATTGTCACCTTCAGTGGTGATAAGCTGCTCGGCGGACCACAGGCCGGCATAATCGCCGGCAGGAGACCCATCATTGAAAAAATAGGCAGACACCCTCTTACCAGGGCGGTCCGGGTCGACAAGCTGACCTTATCCGCGCTCGAGGCAACGCTCATCCATTACCTGGATACTGAAAAGGCCGGGAGCAGGATTCCCGTCCTGAAGGCAATCTTTCAGGACGAGGGGGTCTTAAAGAAAAGGGCTTCAAGACTTCTCAAAGGACTATCGAAGCCGGGTATGCGGGATATTGAGATTGCACTGGAGAAAGACTTCTCACAGGCCGGCGGCGGCTCATTACCCGGAGTTGATCTTCCGACCTATGTTGTCACCTTAAAATCCGGCACATTATCCTCATCCCTGATCGAGGAAAGACTAAGAAGAGGCACCCCATCCGTGATAGCAAGGGTAAAGGAAGGCAGGCTGCTTCTTGATATAAGAACAATAAACGATTCAGAACTCCACCCGCTGATAAGCGCCGTTAAAACGACACTCTCAAACCAATAGCCTGCCTGTCCGTACGGTTTTTGCCCGGCCGGGGAATCTATTCATTCAGTATAAAAACAACAGGTATCCGCACCCTCAGCCAGTCCCGCGGAGGAGATGGGAAGGGCTGGGACCTTTTTATTATCCTTACCGCCGCATTGTCCAAAACAGTGCTTCCACTCGTACCCGATACCCTCAGGTCCTCAAGCTTGCCGTCTTTCATTATCAGCATCTCCACCATCACCTTCCCCTCCATCCCGGCCCGCCTTGCAAGGGGAGGATAGTATATATTCCTCTTGACAATATCCTTGATTGTTGATATATACCGGTCTATCCCTGTCCCCTCACCTCCGGCCCGGTAATGACCCTCTCCGGTAATGCCTTCTGTTTCATGCGCATACCCGGCGCCGGACAGACCTTCCGGCAACGGCAGGTCTCCGGTTTTATCTATACCTTCAGCAGGGGATTCCGTCTGACCGACATCCCCCCCCTTACTTTCCTCATCAGCCACGTCCGGGAGCAGTTTCCCTTCGGTATCTTCAGGAATCCTTACCTCTGCTTCCCCTCGCATCCCTTTATCCTTAACCTCCGGAAAATCATAGACCTGTTTTTTCTTCTTCTGCACAGCAGGCGCCTCTTTTTCAGGCGCCTCTTTTTCCGGAGGATTGGCTTTTGCCGTTATCTCCGGCCTTTTCAGGTGTCTCCTTTCCGTTACATTGCCTTTTTTCCTGCCACCGGACCCCTTTTTATAAGACATATCCCGGGGATAGGACACCGGACCTGAAACCCCCTTCAGTGACAGGCTTATGACCCCCTCTACGGATCTGCGGGGCTCCTTGATATGGACGGGTATCAGAAAGAGGATGGAATGCAGGACAAGGGAAACAACGATGGCTGAAACCAGGACCCCTCTATCCTTCATCTTTGACAACGATATCCATCGACTGGAAACCGGGCCTCCTGCATGTATCCAAAACAAACACCGTGCTCGCAAGGGGCGAGCCCCTGTCGGTATGAATAACAACAGACTCCCCTCTGTCCCCGGATGTAAGAAGGTTATGCAACGCCTGACCTCCTCCTGAAACGCATATCGATCCGGACTTCAATTTGAGATTAACCAATTTGAGATTAACATAGTGCGGCAATCAATAAAAAGTCAAACACTCCCTAATCCATCGGAGGCGGGCTGAAGGCGCTGTCGGAAATGAGACGAAAAGCCATTACAATGCACCTTGCCGAAAGGCCCGACCTTTGGTCGGAGAGATTGACCCATCCGTCCTCAATTTGACCCGCGAGTCAAACGGCTGATTCGGGAACATACATACAATCGCTCAATTTAGGTTATAATAATACCTCAAAACAAGCGGATGTGTTTTCCACCGTCAGGGATATGAACAGGATAGAGGATACTTTTAAAAGACTGCGGCAAGAGGGAAGGAAGGCCTTCATTCCCTATATCATGGCCGGAGATCCCTCGCTCGGAGAGACCAAAAAACTCGTGTATCTCCTTGAGAGGTCGGGCGCAGATATAATAGAACTCGGGGTCCCCTTCACCGATCCCCTTGCCGACGGCCCCACGATCCAGGCAGCAGCAGAGAGGGCGCTTAAACGGGGAGTCACTCTGAGGAAGGTTGTCGGGACCGTAGAGGAGATAAGAAAGAAGAGCCGGGTCCCAATTATACTCATGACCTATTACAACCCTGTCTTCAGATACGGCATCAGCAGGTTCTTAAAACATTCCAAAGCAGCAGGGGTGGACGGTCTGATCATCCCCGACCTCCCCCCCGATGAGGCGGGGGAACTCACCGGGATCGCCCATGAGAAGGACGTCGCAACCATATTCCTCCTTGCGCCAACATCAACCGAAGACAGGATCAACCTGGTGAGCAGGGCTTCCACTGGCTTTATTTACTACGTTTCAATAACGGGAATTACCGGATCAAAACTGACGATAAACGGAAAGATGAAGTCCATGGTCGGGAAAATCAGGTCGATCTCGGGAAAGCCGGTAGCCATCGGGTTCGGTGTGAAGAAGCCGGAAGAAGCAAAGGCCGTTGCAGAAATAGCAGACGGTGTAATCGTAGGAAGCTCCATTGTCAGGATGGTCAATGAAAATATCAGAGGCCTTCCCCGTTATTTAAAATCATTGAGAAGGGCGATATAGGGAAAAAAGCTTCCGCTTTTAACTCATCATATTCCCATGGCATGGTTTAAGAAAACAAAGGACAAGGGGTCGGAAAAGAAAGTAAAGATACCCGAGGGGCTGTGGGTTAAGTGTAACAACTGCAAGGAAATCGTTTACCGCAAGGAGGTTGAAAGAAACCTCAAGGTCTGCCCCAAGTGCAACTATCATTTCAGGATAAGTGCACGGGCCAGGCTTAAACTCCTTATAGACCCCAACTCCTTTGAGGAAAGGGACTCTGATATCACCTCCTCCGATCCACTCGGGTTCAAGGACTCGCACACCTACAAAGAAAGGATCAGAAACAATCAAGAGAAAACCGGGCTGTCTGATGCGGTCATATACGGAGAAGCGGAGATCAAGGGGACAAGGATTGTAGTAGCGATTATGGACTTTGCCTTTATGGGCGGGAGCATGGGCTCTGTTGTGGGAGAGAAGGTCACAAGGGCCGCAGAAAGGGCGCTCGAAAAGAGACTTCCCCTTGTTATCTTCTCTGCCTCCGGTGGTGCACGGATGCAGGAGGGGATGTTTTCTCTCATGCAGATGGCAAAGGTCTCCGCTGCCATCGGGAGGCTCAAGGAAGAAGGTATCCCATATATATCCGTGCTCTCCGATCCTACCTTTGGGGGAGTCAGCGCGAGTTTTGCAATGCTCGGTGACGTCATAATTGCGGAACCCAAAAGCCTCATAGGCTTTGCAGGACCACGGGTGATCGAACAGACAATCAAGCAGCAGTTGCCTGAAGACTTTCAGCGCGCTGAGTTCCTTCTCGAACACGGGCTCATTGACATGGTCGTTGACAGAAAGAATCTCAGGCCAACCATTCACGGAATCCTGAAGATCCTTAAATGAAATACCGACAGAGCATTGATTACCTCTACGGTCTTACCCTGCACGGCATTAAGTTAGGTCTCGATAACACAAGGGTTCTCCTCGGACTCTTATCGGATCCTGAAAAATCCTTCATGAGTATCCATATTGCCGGCACTAACGGAAAGGGCTCAACTGCGGCCATGCTCTCTTCGCTCCTCCTGGAGGCGGGTCTTAAAGTAGGAATATTCACCTCTCCGCACATTCTGAGTTTTACGGAGAGGATCCAGGTAAATGGAAAACAGGTTTCCGAAGAAGAAGTCGTCCGTCTGACGGATAGGATCAGACGCACCATGGAAGGGGTAAAGGACCTCAAGCCCACCTTTTTTGAGTTTGTCACTGCCATGGCATTCCTTTACTTCAGGGAGAGGGGGGTACAGTGGGCGGTTATAGAGACAGGGATGGGCGGCCGGTTTGATGCTACTAATATCCTTACTCCCGACGTAACTGTCATAACTTCAGTCGGTCATGATCACAAGGAGTTTCTTGGAGAGACCATTGAGGAGATCGCATTTGAGAAGGCCGGTATAATCAAGAAAGAGACACCCATTATCCTCGGACCGTTGAAGGGTGAAGCCTTAAGGGTAATAATGAAGAGGGCGGAAGAGATGAACGCCCCGGTCACCGAGTATGGCAAAGACTTCTCAGGTGAGTTAAAAGGAATCTCACCGGAGGGGGTAAGGTTTGACTACAGGTTCAATACTTCAGAAAAAAGAAACGGGGACCCGGGAGTTCCGGCAGACGGCCCGGAGAAACAGAGGATTGAGGGCATCCGGGTTCCACTTACAGGCAAATATCAGATGATCAATGCATCACTGGCCATAAGGGCCTTTCAGGTGGTTACAGGACTCTGTCCACAAATCCGTGAGGTTACGAACACGGTACGTTCCGGCCTTTCAAAGACTTCATGGCACGGCAGGGCTGAACTCCTCTGCTTTGACGGACTGCCTTTCCTCTTCGACGGGGCACACAATCCGGAAGCTGCATCGGGGCTTGCACAAACCATCAGGGATATCCACCTTTCGGGGAGATTCAGGGAGGTAACTCTCATCTTCGGTGCCATGAAGGACAAGGACATAGAGGGACTACTGAGACCGCTCCTCCCGATCTCCGGCAGGGTAATCTTCACCGCTTTATCCTATGGAAGGGCTGAAACCCCCGAGGGGCTGAAGAGGATAGCGGATCATGTCATCAAGGACAGGGGCGATCAACGTCCTGTTAATATCTCAGCCGCCCATGAGAGCCCGGTTGATGCACCATCCGGCGGAATTGCATTTCATATCTCGGATTCGGCAGGGGAGGCAATTGCGCTGGCAAGGAGCGCCTCAGCCCCCGGTGACCTTGTAGTTGTAACCGGTTCTTTTTATATTATAGGAGACGCCCTTGAATCGCTCGGATATAAAGGCACCCTCAAGAGGCTGAGTGAAACAAGATGAACTTTTAAACTGGATACCCCGGACCTGAATTGAATGATAGTGAGGCAAATCTCATTAAATAGAGTCTGTGTATTAACTCAACAATAGAGCCGTCATTCCCGCGGTCTGTTGGGCGGGAATCCAGTCTTTTCAGTAACTTCTGGATACCCGACTACAGACTTCGGGTATGACAAAAATATAAAACAGCAATTTATACACAGACACTAAATAGAGTCTGTTTATAAACTGCAGTTATTTGTCATTCCCGCAAGTGAAGCGCGTCGGGAATCCTTCTTAAAGAATGATTCCGGACAAGCCGGAATGACAAAAGTATGGAACTGCGGCAGAGACCGCAGGGTGTTATATTTATAATAGGCATCGCCATGCAAGAAAGGATGATGAAAGATAAAAGCAGAGATCAGCCCTGCCGGGCCTCAACGGTGAATCCCGGTATGAATCATCCGGGATACATGGTCCTGCTGATTCTCCTGATTTTCCTTTCAGCTGTACTACCCGCTGCTTCGGCCGAGGACATGGAGACGGTAATCAGGGCCGATGTCCTCGAGTATCT
>BDTA01000043.1 GCA_002897935.1 bacterium BMS3Abin08 | reverse complement strand
CCGTTTTCTCACTGCATTAATCGCCGGGGTAGACAGAAGTGTATCCCCTATAGCTGTTGTAGATACAACCAGGATGTTTCTGATACCCCCGGGGCTAAAGGACTTCAGCTCTGTATCTCTCCTGTCTAAAGACTTAATCGTTCTGACCGCAAGATAAAGCAAGCCGTCTAAAGGATGCAGTCTCACCGACCGGAATCCCCGCCGCCGAGCAAGGACTGATACAGGCCAAGCATCCTCTCACACATCCTCTCAACGGTATAGTCGCGTTCAACTATCCTCCGCCCTTCCTCTCCCATCCTCTTCGCCAGTCCCTCGTCCCTTAAAATCCTTACAACCGCCTCAGCAAGAGACCCTGTATCGCCGGGTTCAATCAGGTAACCGTTTACCCCGTGATGTATAACTTCACCCACCCCTCCGACATTGCATCCTATTACCGGCTTTTGCATGGCCATGGCTTCCAGGAATGAGGTACCCAGGGCCTCCTCCAGGGTTGGCAATACAAACACGTCAACCGCCTCAAGCACTGCCGGGATATCATTCCTCAGGCCAAGGAGCCTGACCTTCTCCCCGAGGCCGAGTTCCCTGATCTTCCCCTCTATGTTCCCCCTCTGAGGACCATCCCCGGCAAAAACAAACACTGCATCGGGAATGACCCTTAAGATTTCAGGAACCGCTTCAAGCAATATGCGATGCCCCTTTTTGAATCTGAATATCGCAATAGTGCCGATTACGGGCACATCGGGAGGAAGCGCCAGTTCATCCCTCAGCCCGCCATCCCCCTTCCCCGGGATGAATCTCCCCACGTCTATGCCTGTGGGGATGGCCGTTATCTTCCCTTCAGGAACTCCTGCGTCTATTAAATATCTCCTCACGGATTCACTCACCGTTACCACATGATGCGGCAAAACGCTGTAGGTAAACCTCGATGTTATCGGGAGGGACAGGTGTCTTGTCCTCACAATACAAGGCTTCCCTGCCGACAGTCTTCCGGAGATACCGGCAAGGAGGCTGTCCCTTCCGCTATGAGTATTTATGATGTCGACCCTTTCCTCCCTGATTAACCTGATGATCCGAAAGATAGACGGGAGGTCATAGCTCTTCCTCATAGGGACGGCCTTTACCTCGAGTCCCTTAGTGCGTGCAATCTCCTCGAGCATACTTCCGGGCTGACAGAGGATAATCACACGAACCCCATATGCCGATAACCCGAGTGACTCCTGCAGTATCCTGTTTTCCTGCCCTCCCCAGCCCTTTGAAGACTCTGTATGAAGGAGTGTAAACACCTATTTCTCTATCTCCGGAAGTCTCTTTGCAAGGATCTCCTTTATCTCCTCCGGAACTATATCTTCAAGACAGCGGCTTCTTTTCTCCCCATTACATCCATCCCTGCCGCAGGGGACACAATCCCAGTCCCTCTGGACAACGGTGTGAACGCCAACTGTCTGCATGCCGTTTCTTTGGGCATAGGGATTTTTTGGCTCCGCACCCGGGACCCCGAACCCCGGACTGTAGTTGTTGTCCCACGGACCCCAGTTAAATGCCCCTGAGGGGCCAAAGAGTGCCACAACCGGGGTCCCCACGGACGCCGCTATATGCATTGGAGCGGAATCCACCCCGAAGAAGAGATCAGATATCTCTGAAACAGCGGCCAGTTCCTTGATATTCGTCTTACCGGAGAGGTTAATCACAGCGGACGACCCCCTGCTGACCGCCTTACTTGAAGAGAGGATTTTCTCCGCCTTTTGCAGCTCTTTCCTCTCAGGCGACGAGGTAAGAATCACGCGAACACCCTCGTTTGCCATCCAGTCAATGATTTCAGCCATATACTCATCTCTCCAGCACTTAAAGAACCACCGGGAGGTCGGATGAACATGCACAATTCTTTCACCGTCCCTTATTCCGGAGGCTGCAAGCAGGTCTTTTATATAATCCCTGTCCCTCCGGCCAGGGTAAATATTGACCGAAGACCCTCCTGCATTTATTCCGGCCCCTTGCAGGACCATCAGGTTCTGAAGGACACTATGCAATCCGCCTGTAACGGGGGTTAGGTGGGTATATAGATGTCTCTTGCCGGGGAAGCCGCTGTTGCCCGGATCGATTGATATTCTCCATCGGGCTCCGGAGAGGAAAGAAATCAGGGCCGCCCTGTCGCCGCCCGTAAGGTCTATGGTCATATCAAATCCTGCATTCCTGATCATCCTGACAAATGAAATCTCCCTGGTATATCTTCTATAGGCGTTGAGGTCCTTTACGCTCCTGTCAAAAACAAACACCCTGTCTATATCGGGGTTGCCGGTCAGCACCTCACCGGTACCCGAATTAACAAGACCCGCTATATATGCATCAGGAAAGTTCCTCCTTAAGGAACCGAACACCGGCGTTGTAAGCAGGACATCTCCAATATGCCTGAATTTGATTACAAGTATTTTCCGGGGATGAAAGATCTCTGTCATGGGCAAGCTCTCTCAGGCTGAATCAATACGGTCTTCAATCAACTCGGCAAACCTGTTTACCGTTTCCTCGATAGGGTACTCCTGCGCCTTCCTTCTTGAATTAAGGGACATTACCGGAAGTCTGTCTATTACCTCCGAGATCCTCTCTCCAAGCCCGGGAGGATCAAACAGATCTTTTAATACATACCCTGCATATCCATCATCGATTATCTCGGCAACCCCGTTATTCATTGTTGTTATCACCGGCAGTCCCGATGCCATGGCCTCGATAGTGGCATTACTGAAGGGATCATAAACCGTTGGAAGGACGAATACATCAGAGGCAGCGTAGTATTTTTCTATATCCTTCCGGGGCCCGGCAAATATGACACGGTCGTCAACACCCCGTTTCGCAGCAAGTCGTTTATATTTTGCCGTATCTCCCCTGCCCACCACAAGCAATCTAACCTCTCTATCGATATACGGCAGTGAAGAAACAAGCACCCCCAGCCCTTTCCTTCTGAAGTCTGAACCTACAAACAGGATGACCGGTAAACCTTCGGGGATAGAGTATTTCACCCTCAATTCCTCACGCCATACGTCTCTGTTGCCGGGATTGAAGCGCCGAAGATCAACACCGTTGTATATAACCCTGATCTTCTCTTCAGCAACGCAATAGTATCTCATGATCTGTTCCCTGACCATACCGGAATTTGCAATTATAACCGGTGTTCCTTCAAAGATCTCCTTTTCAAGTCTTAAAAGGACCCTGTGAAGAGGATTTAAGGAAAAGGACATCCTCTTCATAAAACCATCCGTATATCCTCTCAGATTCAGCCACTCTCTATGGCATCCGTCTCCCGCCCTGTATATGTGCTGAAAGGTCGTTCTTTCAAAGCTTATGATACAATCCGGCCTCAGCCTCCTGAGAACAGGCACAACATTGCGGTTGAACGAAAGGGTTGAAACTACGGAGTTCAATGACCGGGTATTTATCTCATGGCAGGTTACCCCGGGTTCTTCTATCCATTTGGAAGATAAAACATGCAGATCATACCCCTTCTGCTTAAGAAAATTAATCAGCGTTGAAAGATACTTTTCAGCACCGCCAAAGGGAGTATATCTCTTTTTAAGAAAGGCTATTTTCACAAAAAAGTTCTGTAAGGATCAGGGTTGCACTCATCAAGGATCCAAAAACAAATCACCATGTAGCAAGGCCCCTGCAGGTTCGGTGTCCTCGATCCGTTATGTAAACCATAAATTGCCGCCCTGAAATAAATTCAGGGCAGGCCCAGAACCCCGTGCCCCGAAGGCTCCCGGGGTATTGTAAGTTTAATCAAGTCCGCAATGACGGTAAGAGCATTTTCCTGTTCGGACAACAGACCGTCAGGTTAAAACTCAATCAAATGGCTATGTGTATATATTAAACGATGAAATATCTTAGATTCAATGTATCATGGTAAGTGATTCCTGCCCCCGGGAATCTGAGACGGGTCTACTGATCCGTCTGTTTTATCCTTACCTCAAAGCGTCCCTTTAGTTCCTCAAGGACCTTCTCACCTACTCCCTTCACTTCGACAAGTTCATCCATACTCCGGATACCGCTTCTCCGGCTGATAAAGTTAACGATCGCCTCAGCACGCTTCTGCCCGATCCCTTTCACCAACACGAGATCCTCTGCAGTCGCCCTGTTAATGTCCTTAAGCCCCTCGGTAGCAAATGCCTGCATGGCCACACCTGCCAGAAACAGTGCAACAAGGACAACAACCAATACCTTTCTTTTCATGCTCTCCCTCCTTTTCTGCTTGTTGTGGTATATCCAGGGACAGGAATCACCTATTCATAATAACCTTAACACTCACTTTATTTAGATATTGTGCAGTATTGTTATTTCCCCCCAGGTTAGGTTAGAATAATAACACAATGGCCGTGTTGCGAGTCAACGTGGGAGCGCTCTACTGTTATAGCTGTGTGCTGGCATTAAGGAGCTTTATAGGGACAATGCAGGGGATCGAAGGTGTCGAGGTGGACGATACGGTGGTAAAGGTAACCTATTCTCCCGAGGTCATCTCTCAAAACGAGGTGAGGAAGCTCGTCGCAGACACGGTTGAAAAGTTGGGATATAAGGTTAAAGAGTGATTCTTTTTGACTTTACGGACAATTAATACATCGTTTGATAAAGGAGGACAGACGTGAAGGAAGGGATTCATCCGGAGTATAAAGAAACAGAGGTCGTTTGTGCCTGTGGTGCGGCATTTACAACAAGGTCGATAAAGCCCAAGTTACAGGTTGATATATGTTCAAACTGTCACCCCTTCTTTACAGGGAAGCAGAAGATGCTCGACACCGAGGGAAGGGTTGAGAAGTTCAGGAAAAAGTACGCAAAACACGGCAAATAGCTGTTATGGAGAAGCCGTCAGGTAGCCGGTATTTTGCCTGACGGCTTTTCTGTCTTCAGTTTCCGGTTAACACCTATGATATTTAAACGGTTCTTCAGAGTCTTTATGGCGATACTGCCCCGGGTCCTTGTTATGCTCGCCCCAAAGGAGAGGAACGTCGGGGGGCAGGCGGTCATCGAAGGAGTCATGATGAGGGGTCCCTCAAAGTGGAGCGTTGCAGTCAGGGACACAAAAGGAAAGATCCACCTGAAGAGTTCAGGCATCAAAAGGCTTCCCGGCATTTTAAGGATGCCTCTCATCAGGGGGACCGTCGCCCTTTATCAGGCGCTAAGCCTCGGGATAAAGGCCATTGACTTTTCCGCATCCAAGGTCTTTGACGAAGAGGATGGCGGGCCCATAAGCCCCCTGGCAATTGTAACAACCATCGGGTTTTCATTTCTCCTTGGCATTGCCCTGTTTATTCTCCTCCCGCTTTATGCAACACGGCTGTTTGGAACCATGACCCCTGTTATCAGTGACAATACATTTATTTTCAACCTTGTGGACGGAACCATGCGTGTAGCCGTCTTTCTTGTTTATGTGTTTGCAATAGGGCTCTGGAAGGAGATGCGGAGGATCTACGAATACCATGGCGCCGAGCACAAGGTAATACATGCCTATGAAAAGGAAGAAGCATTGGCGCCCGAACTCATTCATCAACGGTACAGCCCCCGTCATCCCCGATGCGGTACAAGCTTCCTCCTCATTGTAATGATGGTAAGCATAATGGTCTTCTCAGTCGTTCCCAGGGAGTGGAGCTTTTACCTCAAATTCATCTCCAGGATCGTTATGATCCCCCTGATTGCCGGGATCTCCTATGAAATTCTGAAACTCTCGGCAAAAAAGAGCAGCGCCGGGCTTATGTCCCTTGTTACAGTGCCGGGACTGTTTTTACAGAGACTGACAACAAGGGAACCTGATACCTCTCAGATCGAGGTGGCCCTGTCTGCCCTGAACGAGGTAGTGGAGGAAACCGATGATTGATAGACTGAGCAAGATAGAGGAGAGATTCGAGGAACTGAACAGGAGGCTTTCAGATCCCGAAATCGTGAAGGACCTGGACCTCTTGATGAAGCTCTCCAGGGAACAGTCCGAGATCAAGCCCCTTGTTAACAAATTCAGGAATTACAGGAAGGTGCTGAAGGAGATAGAGGAAACGGAAGAACTGCTTAGGGGTGATGACCAGGAAATGAAGGCCCTGGCTGAAGAAGAGCTAAAAGAACTGAGGACCAGGCTCTCCCTGATCGAGGAGGAGTTGAAGACACTTCTGATCCCCAAGGACCCAAGGGATGAGAGGAACGTAATCCTTGAGATAAGGGCAGGCACCGGCGGCGAAGAGGCCGCCCTCTTTGCTGCGGACCTCTTCAGGATGTACTCAAAGTATGCCGAGCAGAAGGGCTGGAATGTGGAAGTGATCGATTCAAGCCCGACCGGCATAGGCGGACTTAAGGAAATAACGGCAATGATAAAGGGCAGTGGGGCATACAGCCGGCTTAAGTTTGAAAGCGGTGCACACAGGGTCCAGCGTGTCCCGAGTACGGAGACATCGGGACGGATCCACACCTCTGCTGCAACCGTTGCGGTCCTTCCGGAGGCTAAGGATGTGGATATACAGATTGATGAAAAGGACCTGAAGATAGACACCTACCGGGCCTCCGGAGCAGGAGGACAGCACGTCAACAAGGTCTCCTCCGCCGTAAGGATTACCCATTTACCTACAGGCATGGTGGTCCAGTGCCAGGACGACCGCTCCCAGCACAAAAACCGTGAAAAGGCGATGAAGGTGCTCCGTGCCCGCCTCTATGAGCTCAAGCTCAGGGAGCAGGAGCGGGAGATCTCCGAGGCCAGGAGATCGCAGATCGGCTCAGGAGACCGGAGTGAGAGGATAAGGACTTACAATTTCCCCCAGAACAGGGTTACAGACCACAGGATCGGTCTTACCCTCCAGAAACTTCCCCAGATACTTGAGGGAAATATCGACGAGATCATCGATGCCCTTACCACCCACTTCCATACGGAAACACTGAAAAAAGTTGCATGAGCAGATTCAATGACAGTGCGTTAAATGTCATCGGCTCTTTATCTTCCATCCTGAGATCCTCGGGCATACCTGATGCCTCAAAGGAGGCTGAATTAATTATCTGTCATGTCCTTGGCCTGTCAAGGGCACAAATCTATTCTGACAATCCCGACCTGACGCCCCGTGAGGCAAAAGAGATTCTTCAGATTGCCGATCTCCGGAACAGAGGTGAACCATTACAGTATCTCCTTGGCAGGGTGGATTTCTACGGTCTTGAAATTAAGGTGGGAAAGGGCACTCTCATACCGAGACCGGAGACCGAAATCCTTGTAGGGGAGGTACTGTCCGTTGTAAAGGCTGAGGGGACCGGTTCACCGGACATCCTTGACATCGGGACCGGTTCAGGGTGTATTGCAGTCGCAATCGGCAAGCATTGCAAAGAGGCCGACATCACCGCTGTGGACATATCTGAAGAGGCCCTCCGCTATGCAAGGGAAAATGCTGACCAGTACCATCTTCATCATATCGAGTTCCTCAGAGGCAGCCTCTTTGAACCGCTCAAGGACAGGGTGTTTGATATCATTGTCTCCAACCCGCCCTATATAACGAGTTCCGAACTCCCGGGACTTCAGAGAGAGATCTGTGAGCATGAACCCACGGAGGCGCTTGACGGGGGCACGGACGGGCTGGATATCTACCGGAATATTTTAAAAGATGCACATATTTATTTAAAAACAGGGGGGCGTCTTTTCCTGGAGATCGGGATGGGACAGGCTCCCGACATTATTGAAATTGGAAAGAGGCACGGCCTCTCACATATAAAAACCGTTAAAGACCTTGCCGGAATCGAGAGGGTAATCGTTTTTAAAAAAGCCCCCTCCCCTTCAGCACGGGATTCAGGATAAATCAGTGTCTGTCGATGGCCTTGCTCCCGATATCACGACGATAGTGCATGCCCTCGAACCGGATCTTTTCCATCGCCTCATAGGCCCTCTGTCGGGCAGCCATTATATCATCGCCAAGGGCGGTAACGCCGAGGACCCTCCCACCGGAGGTAACTATGCTGTCATTATCAAAGGATGTACCGGCATGAAAGACCACGACATCGTCCATTTTTTTGACTTCGTCCAGACCTGAGATAACCTTACCCTTGTCATACTTTCCGGGGTACCCGCCGGATGCTGCAACAACGCAGACAGAAGCCTCGGTACGCCACTGGAGGGAGAGTTCCGAAAGCCTCTCCTCAGAGATGGCAAATGCTATCTCGAGAAGGTCTGATTCAAGCCTCATAAGTATCGGCTGGGCCTCGGGGTCACCGAAGCGGCAGTTAAACTCAAGCACATAGGGCTCTCCATCCCTTATCATCAGGCCCGCGTAAAGAATACCCTTGTACTTCAGGCCCTCCTTTTTCATACCCCTTATGACCGGCTTGATTATCCTCTCCATGATCTTGTTCTCAAGATCCTGCGTTACCACAGGGGCAGGACTGTACGCCCCCATGCCACCGGTATTCGGCCCTTCGTCATTATCAAAAACTCTCTTGTGGTCCTGGGAACTGGCCATCGGCAGGATCGTCTCCCCGTCGGTAAACACCAGGTAGGATGCCTCCTCACCTTCAAGACAATCCTCAACCACTACACGCTCCCCTGCAGAACCGAAGGCGTTTTCCTTCATAATCAATTTAAGCGCATCAATGGCCTCATCCACGGTATCGGCAACAATCACTCCCTTGCCGGCAGCAAGACCGTCCGCCTTTATCACTATAGGGGCGCCCTTCATCTTGACATGCTCCTCCGCAAGGAAATACGAGGTAAAGGCCTTATACTCCGCAGTGGGTATCCCGTATCTCTTCATAAATTCCTTGGCAAAGACCTTACTCGACTCAAGCCGGGCAGCCTTCTTCACCGGCCCCATGATCTTGCACCCCTCTTTTTCGAAGACATCCACCACCCCTGTTGAGAGGGGGATCTCCGGCCCGACTACCGTTAGGTCGAGCCACTCATATTTAACGAAATTCAGCAAGGCCAGGTGGTCGGAAGGATCGATATCTATACACTTGGCCTCCGAGGCGATCCCTGCATTCCCGGGACAACAGTAGATCTCGTCAACCCTTTTGCTCTGGGCCAGTTTCCAGACCAGGGCGTGTTCCCTTCCTCCCCCGCCAATCACAAGTACCTTCATCATAATCCTCCGGCTAAATTATTTTCGTGATAGTTCAGTGCCCCCTCCCGTCAGGTGAGGGGGGGGGACTTTATAGTACGTTCCTCTTTGGCAAAGCAGTATTCCTTTGTCCCCTCCCCCTTGACGGGGGAGGGTTAGGGTGGGGGTGAACTATTACTTATTTCCCTATTGTAACGGCTGATAGCTCTCCGACCAAAGGTCGGAGCTTTCGCAAGGTGCATTGTAATGGGCGCTTAAGGGTCTTAAGGCCTCATCTCCGTGGCCGGCGCATTATTCCTTCCCCTTTGTCTCAGAACAGACGACGAGCCGGTATACAAGACAAAGGGTGGAAATCGCAAATACTAAAGTAACAGGCTGTTTCCATAAATTGACATCGCCCTAATCCTCTCCCGCCCAGGCAGGGGGAGATACCTGTTAATCCCCTCCCGTCACGGGAGGGGATTAATGGGAGGAGTGAAACAGGGTAAATACTAAATCAATCCATCTAAGCCATTCACCTTAATATGTGTCTGTGTATAAAGTCAACAATAGAGCCGTCATTCCCGCGGTCTGTTGGGCGGGAATCCAGTCTTTTCAGTAACTTCTGGATACCCGACTACAGACTTCGGGTATGACAATAATATAAAACAGCAGTTTATACACAGACTCTAATTATGTAAATTACGGTCAAAGCTATGGCTGTCTATCGAAGAAATCCCGTTACAATGCACCTTGCCGAAGTAATATTATCCGGCCTTGTGGCTTTTCTCAATGGTATTCTTCAAATACTCCGAAATTACGGCATCATATCCGGAGGTGTGGGCAAAGACCTTCTGTGCGAGGGAAACCCTCGTCGCGTAGCTCACGTCGCCTCCAAGGGAGGCCAGTTCATCCCTGACACAGATGTAATCCCCCGGATCCACAACCACAACAACACTCTCAAAGTTCTTCGCCGAGGCCCTGAGGAGCGTAGGTCCGCCGATATCTATATTCTCAATCGCATCCTGGAAGGTGACATCAGGCCTCGATATTGTCTTTTCGAAGGGGTAGAGGTTCACCACGACCATATCAATAGTTTCGATCCCCTGGGCCTTCAGTTCATCCATATGCCGGGGGATATCCCTACGGGCAAGTATACCCGCATGGATCTTTGGATGCAGTGTCTTAACCCTACCATCAAGCATCTCGGGAAAACCCGTATAATCCGATACCTCGATAACCGGCACCCCTGCATCCTTGATCCTCTTCGCAGTACCTCCGGTAGAGAGGATCTCTATGCCGAAATCGCTGAGTGTCTTTGCAAAGTCCTCGATCCCGGTCTTGTCGGAGACACTTACAACTGCACGTCTGATCTTTGACATACCATACCCCTTTTCCTGGATTTCAGCTTAAATTTTAGCATCTTGCCTTTGAGAAGGTAAAGGCTTGGGGGTTGAGCCTGAAAGCCGGGTTCTCATCAAACGGCTCATCGGTTTTATCTAACCCGCACTGATACCCTTTGGGATCTATTGTCCAATGCTCCTTGCCGTCTTCAGCATCAAAGAGAGCCCCCTCGGATCAACTCCAGCACTTCCTTCATATCCGCAGGAAGGGAGGCGCTGAACTCCAGCCGGTCACCGCGTATGGGATGCCTTATCCCGAGAGTAGCGGCATGGAGCATCTGGCGCGGTAACTTGACCGTCCTGTTACCTATTCTTAAGGAGTCCTTTCTTCCGTAAGTCCTGTCACCAAGGACGGGATGCCCGATGGCTGAAAAATGGACCCTTACCTGGTGAGTCCTCCCCGTCAAAAGCCTCGCCTTCAGGAGGGTTGCTTCCCTGAACCTCTCGACCACCTCCCAGGCTGTCCTTGCCTGTCTCCCCCCGCCTGATCTTGTGGACATCCTCTTCCTGTCCTGCCTCGACCTCCCTATCGGAAGATCGATCTCACCACTGTCTTTCCCAATCGGGCCGTAAACAAGCACGAGATAGTAACGATCAATGGTCCTCTCCTTAAACTGAATTACAAGGTCATGGTATGCCCTGTCAGAGAGGGCAACAACCACAAGACCGGAGGTGTCCCTGTCCAGCCTGTGCACCACCCCCGGCCTGAGGGGGGCGCCCACTGCGGCAAGACTCCCCACATGATGGGCAAGGGCATTCATGAGCGTACCCTGCGGGTGTCCTGCAGCAGGATACATCACCATCCCGGGGGGTTTGTCGATTACGATGATATCATCATCCCGATAAACTATCTCCAGAGGTAAGTCTTCGGGAATCAGCCCCCGTTCATCGGTCTCTTGCGGGAAACACAGATCTATCCGGTCACCGTTCCTGAGCCTGTAGCCGGGCTTGGTAATACTGCCGTTAACCAGGACCCCGCCCGACGATATCAGCTTACCTATGCTGGAACGGCTCCTGCCGGTCTTTTGTGAAAGATAGATGTCCAGCCTGGACACCTCATCTGATCCGGATACCTCAAAGCACATATTCTCCATCTTAACCTTATCTTCCATAAATCACCCTGCTGTCGTGTCAACCTTGTAATGCCGGGGTGTTTGAGAGTTGGCGCGACCCTACATGCCCCTTTACAATGCATCTTACCGAAAGCCCCGGCCTTTGGTCGGGGAGCTTGACCATAGGACTTCCTGCTTCCCGTCCCTGACTATAGTCCGCGTATAAACTCAATTTTCTCATCTGTCATTCCGGCGGTCCTTAAGCCGGAATCTATTCTTTTTAATGCTTTCTGGATGTCCCGAACTCGAAAAGTTTGCTTTTTTCCGTCATTCCGGCTTGTCCGGAATCTGTTTTTAAGAAGGATTCCCGACTCCCGAATGCGTTCGGGATTGCGGATAATGACAAATAACTGCAATTTATACACAATCTCTATTTAACCACATCCGGCGGAATTCGATTTCCCCGGGGATATTCCCCTTGCATGATGAGCTGAGATCTCTGCGGTCTCCCTGTTGAGCCACGTGCCCCCCGTGTTCTCATATAGCCTCTTCAACCCTTTAGCATCTACCCGCAACTCATTTCATAAACAGACTCTCCTCGGTAAAGATCGTCAAGCGGGCTTTTTGGTGCGGTTGACATATCCCCCAGCACATGGATGTATATCATTGTTGTCTCAAGGTTCTTATGCCCAGGAAGTTCCTGAATCTCCCGGAGGGTTAACCAGGTCAAAGTGGTTTGGTTAGGATTGTCTTTTCTCTCTGCTGATAACCCGGAATGTTTCCTCATATATGCTGTTTCGAGGTCCTATCGCTATAATATCTATTACCTGTTTTTTAGAAATCCGGTAGATTATCCTGAATCTGCTTATTCGGTAGCTTCTTAATCCTTCCAACTCGTTTTTTAAAAACTTCCCTGCATATGGATCTGTAATGATCGTCTGCAAGGCCTTTTTTGCTTTTTTCTTAAGGTGAGGGTGCATCCCTCTAAGCAGTTCAACTATTTGATCAGGAACTCGAAGTTTGCATACATTGGTTTTCATATTTCAGTGGATTATTGCAGGAGTTCTTCGAGAGTATACAGTTTTGTTTTGTTTTTCTTTAACGCTCTAAGTCCACTTTTGATTTCCTTCATCATGTCAATATCGGAACGGATCGTCATGGTCTCCTTCCAACTCTCAAATTCATCCGGACTGACCAGAACAGCTGCAGGACGGCCATTTTTGGTAATTACAATCTCTTCGTCCATCTTTTTCACTTTATCGACAAGTGAACTTAATTTCATTTTAACCTCTGACAAGGGTAATGTCTTCATTTCAGACCTCCATTATAGTCAACTATAATTCTGACCAATATTAACATGTTATATTTATTCTGTCAACTTTGCTTTGTTAGCAGTTCAGGGCGTGACCCCCTGGTGTCAGCATTCTTGACTTGGGAGGGCTACAAGAAATTGGGACAAAAAGTATTCAAATCTCTTTATACTCCAGAGAGCAGAGAAATGCAGGACTGCTCTTTATGCTTCCTGCATCATGTGGAAACACTATCCTCTGTTTTTATCAATTTCAGATGGTGCAAATACAAACGAAAGGCTTCCCCGGCCTGGAGGACCTGCCGGTCAGATATGTTATCTTTCTTTTTATCCGGTTTAAGAACTTCGCTACCAATAAATCACTGCTCATCCCATCGTTCCGGTTCGACAAAGCGAGGAATCTGTTCACCCAATGAACATAAAAAGGCACTTCCCTGCCAGGGACAATCGTGATCTTAGAAATTTCTGAAATTCAGGCAATGCCTTTGTTGACACATTACACCCTCCCCCTTGACAATTATCCAACATTTATACGTATTACGTGTTTCCTAATATTTTTCCTAATATTATAGCAATAAACACGAAAAACAATACTTTTTTTCTTTATAAAATAATCAATTACAGTTGCATATGTTTCTAACATGTGATAGAGTATAGAGAAATTGATGAAGAAATAAGTAACTCGTATATTAATCGATAGGCAACAGTATCAAATTGAT
>BDTA01000042.1 GCA_002897935.1 bacterium BMS3Abin08 | reverse complement strand
CTCCGGCGACAGTCTTTCCCTCGTTATAACAGGGAATGAGTATCGCTATTGTTGACTGGGGTGATGGGTGACGGGTCATGGCTTAGGGTGTAGGGTGTAGGTTGTAGGTCATGGGTCAGGGCTTAGGTCGTAGGTTTTGGGTCATTGGTTTTGGATTATAGATTATTTACCTACCACCTATTTCTGCTGCCGGCTTTTCCTGTACTTCTCGCCCAAATACTGAAATATATCTATCCTCCTGTTATACTGGTCAGCCACATATATCTTATCATTCTTATCTATGTACATACCCGCAGGGAGCCAGAACTTTCCCGGACCGACTCCCATCTGTCCGAAAAAGAGAAGGAGCCGGCCTTTCTCATTGAATATCTGGACATTATTAAATGCTGCATCAACCACATAGATATGTCCCTCGGAGTCAACGGCGATCCCCTTTGGTCTTGCAAACTTCCCGGGGATATCGCCTATCTGACCAAACTTCATGATAAATTTTCCTTCAGGGTCGAATATCTGAACCCGGAAGTTCATACTGTCTGTTATATATATCTTGCCGTCCTTTCCAATGAAGATATTTGTAGGAAAGTTGAATTCTCCATCACCGGTCCCTCTCTTACCGAATTCAAACAGGAATTTACCGCCCTTTGTAAAGACCTGGATATGATGCCTCTTTGTATCAACCACGTACACCCTTCCGAGCCGGTCGTTTACGGCGATCCCGACCGGTCGTCCAAACTGTTTCTTCTCGCCGATAGCATGGAGATATTTCCCGTTGTTGTCATAAACTATCGCCCTGTCCTCTGCGCTATCCGTCACATATATATTGCCATCCTTGTCGGTAACAACTCCTATGGGCCTCTTGAGCATACCCAACCCCTCATTGCCGATGTAGAATGCCTTTTTTGCCTTCAGGTCGAAGACGGCCACCCTCCCTGCCCCGGTGTCGGATACATATAGCCTCCCTTTTGCAGCATGAACACCATATGGTTTTCCAAGGAGTATGCCTCCCTCTTTCTCTCCGACAATGGTCTTGAGAAGCTGTTCTCCGGTGCCTGTCTCCTTAACGTCGATCTCTCCCCTTATCCAGCCAACCCATTTTATTTTCGGTTGTTCGGGGGGTAAAGGCCAGTAGATCTCCACCTTCTTTGTCGCAGGAGGAGCACAGGCGGTTAGAATAACGCTAACAATAGCGATAATCAGAAAGTAAATGCGGGACATGCTTTTTTTTAACATATCGATGAAGCTACTGTCAATCTTCCGTTGTCATCTTCCGTTGTCATAAGATTTCAGCTCACCGCACTCTGCGGCAAACTATTACCCATTATTTTTTATGGCACTACTGGCTTTTGTGTGGGTACATATTTATATTGTGCGCGTTGTCAATATAGTCCGGCACCGTCATTCCCACAATTTCCCGCACAGTCATCTCTGTGCTCCCTGCTCTGTCATTCCCGAGATCTTTTGGTCGGGAATCCAGTATTTGTTGTCATTCCCGAGATCTTTTGGTCGGGAATCCAGTATTTGTTGTCATTCCCGCAGTCTTCAGGCGGGAATCCAGAAACTATAATAGATGAACTCGTAAAAATCTGGAAAAGTGTTTTTTTGTCATTCCCGTGGAAACGGGAATCCAGTCTTTTCAGATAGTTACACGCTTCCTGGATTCCCGCTTTCGCGGGAATGACGACTTTTTACGAGACTGTCATAATAGATTCTCATACAAATCCTTCCATTCAGGATTCTTCTCCTCTATAAGCCTCAACTTCCACTTCCTCTCCCACTTCTTTATCTGCTTTTCTCTCAGTATGGCGGCTTCAGGTGTCTCATGCGTTTCATACCATACAGGACAGTGTACACCGTGTTCTTTAGTGAAATCCATTAACCATACCGTTTTTGTGCTCATAGACACGTTTAATAAGATCAGATGCCATTCCAACATATAGTGTGCCGTTACGCCTGCTGCATAATATATAAGCACAATATGTTTTCATTAACTGATACTGGATTCCCACCTGAAGACTGCGGGAATGACAACAAGGCATTTCTTCCACACTATTACCTGATGAGCCAAAACTTTAGAAATCAAAGTTGATTGACTCGTAAAAAGTCTGAAAAAGTGTTTTTTTGTCATTCCCGTGGAAACTGGAATCCAGTCTTTTCAGATAGTTACACGCTTCCTGGATTCCCGCTTTTGCGGGAATGACGACTTTTTGCGAGGGTATCAAAGTTGACAGTCTCGTAAAAAATCAGAAATACCGTATTCTATTCTGTCATTCTGAACTTGATTCAGAATCTATATAAATCAAGAAGTTGTGAGACCCTGAAACAAGTTCAGGGTGACAATTAGGGATTTCTTACGAATCCATCATAGTTGGATTGCTTTGAAAAACGTATCGAAATATCTTTCTATAATATGTTTTTTATTCGTTGTATCTACCCAGATATAATCCGGGTAATAGTTATATAAGAATATAATTTCGGATACCTTTGGGCCGATGGTGAATTTCCCTAAATATCTTGATAGAAAAGCCGTCCGTCTCCGCCCTACAGCGTCAAAAACAACATCGATTTTTTCGGATTTCAATGACCTTAAAACAGACGTAAATTTTTTGTCTTTAAAGTGATAAATCAAGGAATAAATGAAATTAAATGCCGGGCCTAATACAGGAATTTTAATAATGCGATAGTCAAGCCAGGGTGAAATATCAATAATGAATAATTTATCAATAAAGGGATTGTTTTTAAAAATAAGCCTGTTTTGCTCTGAGCATAGTATATAGAGTTGTTTGTCGGGCAGGTTAGCTTTTATAGCTTTTATCAAAGGGGTAGTAATAACGGCATCTCCTAATCTGTCTGTTCTTATTATAAGAATCTTATTAATCTCTTTATAAGCAATGGTTTGCTTTTGGGTTAATCCTGTCTTTTTGTAGAGAGCAAAAAAGAATTTTCTCAGTGTAAAACCTAATCTTATTTGCCAGGGTTTATTTTTAGGTTCTTCAGACATTTCTGTAGAAAATTAAACACAGAGGCACAGAGACACTGAGTTTATAAAACGAGCCTTTTAATTCCATCTGTTAATACCGGGGTATAAAAGTTAATAATCAACCCCACTTTAATATTAGATAGCCTTTAATAGATTCTGTGTATAAATTACAATCATTTGTCATTCCGGCTTGTCCGGAATCCTTCTCAAAGAACGATTCCGGACAAGCCGGAATGACGTAAAAACGAGAACTGTCCGATTTTGTACACAGACTCTAAATAGGTCAACAATTGAGCCTCATGTACAGGTGTTATTTTATCAACACACTTAAGCTCAACAACTACCTTGTTATCCTCTATTGGCTGCTCTGTGTCCCGAAAGCCTTCGGGATGCCTCTGTGGTTTATCTTGCATTATTTATTCTCCCACACGGTTCCCTGAAGGGTTTATTTTTAGTGCCCATTCTTGCCAATCTTATTGCTTTCCTAAAATCAGGGATATTGAAGACAGGAGGCTCTTTGGAGCAATCTTTGAAACACTGGGGAATCTTGCATCGTTTATATACTTGTCCGACCCACTGAAAACTGCCTTGTCATCGTTGATAATTATTATATTTTCTCCCCTGGGTGTCCATAAGTCCAGAGACGGTCCGGATAAAATTATCATCTTTTTTCCTAAGGCATACCCGATATGCACAACAGAAGTATTAACGCTTAACAACAAGTCCAGGCTTTTTACTATGGTAATTAATTCTTTTACAGAATTACAAGGTATAAATTTTATTCGAGAAGAGGGGTTAACTCTTTCGTACATATAAGCCCTGAAATCTTCGAATTTTCCGTCTTTTCCAAAGATAACGATTTCAAGCTCTTTCCTGTCAAGCAAAAATTTTATTGCCTCCAGCCAATTCTCAAATGGCCAGGCAAAAGAAGGTAAGTCTCCCCTCCGGCTCCATGGATGGATTCCTATCCTCTTCCGGTTATTGTTCGTTTGATTATCGAGGTCCTCATTTCCTGTTGGGAGTTCCAATCTATAAAAATCCTCAGGGATATCGAGCTTTAATAGATCCTTTATCTGATTTAAGTGCAAATCCAAGATATAGTTTCCCTTTGGCGAAGTAATAATATCTGCATTGATAAGATTGAAATCTACAGTGAAATCAATGCTTTTGATCTTTTTTAAGAAGGTGTGAAAGAGGAACCCCTGTAAGGACCCCGGAGCCATCTGAAGGCCAAAACCCGTATAGCCCTCTTTCCTTGCCCGTTTTAAACTTGTGATGAGTTTAAAGAATTGTGAAGGCTTGTAAACATCATAAAACCGCTTTGAATAATCATCTTTTCTCCACAAGCTCACATGAGGATTCCCTCTATGTGCTATAAAACACCGGGCCTCCGGCACTAACTCCTCTATCTTTATCATCAGGTCACCCATAACAATGAAATCCCCAAGGCCGGAGGTCATGGTGTAAAGGAGTAAGGGTTTGAGGCTATTCAGATCTTTCATAAGCTTAATTTTTTTAACTTGATAATTCCCTGTAGCCTGCTGCGAGGAGGTTCGTTAGGACGAAGTAGGTAATATTTCTTCAAGGAATGTGCCCTTTGTATCTTTTATTTCTTCTTCTGTATAACCGATTGCCTCTATGGGTTCAAAAACTCTACCTGCAGCAAGGCCAAGGATTTCAAGTCTTTCTCTAAAATTCATATTTTTAAAATCATCAGAGATGACAATCAAGTCAATATCACTATCTTCCCGAGGGTGTCCACTTGCAAATGAACCATATAGTATAATTTCCTGTGGTGTTATACCAAGTTTTCTAAGTTCCACTTTATATTTCTCGATTATTATTTCAATTTCCCGTTTTGTCTTAACCATTGAAGCACCTTTTCTGTGTTTTTAAGATAACTTTCGGTAATCTTTTCAGGATAACTTTCTAAAAGTTTCTTAAAGTCTTCTGGATATCTGGTAATTACACTTGCATTGTTTATCTTTGCAATGAAATCAAAAAGGTCTTGGGGAATATTTAGCTTAGCGACTTTTATAAGATATATAAGGTTATGAGTTTTGGGAGACACCCTATCAGTTAGTTCAGACACAATTGCCTTCAATGCCTTCTCAATAGCCATATGACACATAAAGATTACATACACATACCTGCCCGTTTCAAACATATATTTAGCAGTTATAAAGTCATATTCTGAAGAAAAAAGGAAGTTTTCTGTATCTTTTCTCATGTAAGTATATTATTAAAAATTATTCTAATAAGTAAACTCATTTTTTTTCATCTGACCCTGCGGTGGACCGACAGAGGCCACGACGAAGGATAAATGGCCGGTGTTTACGCTGATTATCAGGGCTATTCATTATAGGATTTACAAGATCATGACAGGAAACATGATATATTTTCTATCATGATGTGATATAATATATATCATGATAGCAAAATATAGAAAGAGGTGGCTTGCTGATAGTTTGAGGGAAGCAATCGAGTTTTCCCCTGTAGTGGTACTTTCGGGTGCAAGACAGACCGGTAAAAGCACACTTCTGAAGAATGAAAGA
This sequence comes from bacterium BMS3Abin08, assembly GCA_002897935.1. Taxonomy (NCBI): domain Bacteria; species bacterium BMS3Abin08. Next base: position 28,287 of record BDTA01000042.1, on the reverse strand, counting down.
CCGTTTAAAAACTGGCACTATATTAGCTTTGATGACCTTGATATCCTTGCTCTTGCAAATAAAAATCCTGAAGAGATTCTGAATATCTCCGACAACATGGTTATTGATGAGGTACAGAAGTCTCCTGATTTCATTCATGCAGTTAAAAGGGCAATAGATAGGGATAGGTCAAGACGTATTGTGCTGTCCGGTTCTGCCAATCTCCTTTTAATAAAGAAGGTCTCTGAGAGTCTTGCCGGTAGGGCTATTTATTTCAACTTGATGCCCTTTGCTTTTGGAGAATTACCGGGAAGGAAAGACAATGGATGGTTCTCCTCGTTTTTAGATACCGGAGAGCTTCTATCCATCGAAGCTAATAAATATCGACCTGTCAACAAGGTTAACGGAGACCTCAGGCAAAACCTTTTGAGGGGATTTCTACCACCTGTTGCCTTTCTGAAAAAAGAAAGCCATATCGCTATGTGGTGGAAAGGATATGTAAAGACTTACCTTGAGAGCGATCTGAGAGAAATATCGGAAATATCGCATCTGTCCGATTTCAGAAAGATGATGGAACTTCTTGCTCTCAGATGTTCAAACATCCTCAAACAGAGTGAGATTGCAAGAGATGCTGCCCTTTCTCAGGCAACAGCCGGGAGGTATATAAACATACTCGAAGCAACCGGTCTCTTTTTAAAACTCAGACCATACTCTAAAAATATATCCAAAAGACTTATAAAATCACCAAAAGGGTTTTTTATTGATTCCGGTCTTATAGCTTCACTTGCGGGGTTTTCATCTGTCGCCTCAGTAGCAGAGTCTTTTATGGGGGCATTGTTTGAATCGTATGTGCTTCTTAATTTGATTGTCAGGGCAGCTGTAATAGGAGGGGAGGTCTTTTATTTCAGAACGCAGGGAGGAAAGGAAAGAGCGGTGGATTTTATTTTTGAAAAAGACAATAAGATAGTGGCTATAGAGGTTAAACTATCGGATAATGTATCAATCAGAGACATAAATAATATGCTTTTCTTTAAAGACCTGTCCAGTAAGTTCACAGGTGGATTGATTATATATGCAGGAAAGGAGATAAAACAACTTACAAAAAATATTTTTGCCATACCATGGAATATGTTTTAATAATAGCCGTTAACCTATTGTCTGATCAAAGAGGAACCTGGGGCTGGTGCGAATAATCCTGTATATGCACATGAAGTAGCGGTTAACCTGTTGTACGGTCAAAGAGGAAACCTTTCTTTTTAGGCTCCTCCGAGTTTTGTGTGGGTAAGATTCCCCCCTTTAGAAAAGGGGGGGAGGGGGGATTTGAAAACGTTTTCATATAATAAAACTTTAAAACAGTTATCGAGAAACCTGAGAAGAAATATGACCGATGCTGAAAAGCTGCTATGGTCAAGCATAAGGAACAAGCAATTGAAAGGCTATCAATTTTACAGACAAAAGATTTCAGGTAATTATATCGTTGATTTTTACGAGTATGCCGGCTGCATGCCCCGATCTTTGATCGGGGATGAATGCCAGCGATATAAATATCAATATTCCTTACTCGGAAGCCCCGACCTTTGGTCGGGGAGCTTCACTGTCCGAAGGCGAATATAGTAATAGAGCTTGACGGCGGGCAACATTATAGTGTTGATGGTAAAGAAAAGGACAGGATAAGAGATAATTATTTGGCAAGCGTTGGAATTAAGGTCTTAAGGTTTTCGGATAAAGAGGTTTTCGCGAATCTTAAGGGAGTAATGGAAAGAATATGGAGTTATTTGTAATTTATAAAATCTCCCCTAACCCCTCTTTGCCAAAGAGGGGAATAAATACAGGAGTTCTTTTCCAAAGAGGGGAACGAAGGAAGGATTGAAGAGAAATTATCCACAGTAAAGTCGGAAGAACATTTTTTATTCACCTCAAGCTGTCCGAAGAAATGTCAAAAGAACAGGTTTTTTAAACAGTGAATAAGATAAAGTTGTTAAAATTTGTTGATAATATTTTGGGCAAACCACTTGTATTCCTGCTTTGCAGGGTGAAAAAGCATCATAAAGGGTATCCTGCGAAGTTTAAAAAGATTCTTATCATCCGTCCGGGCGGCATCGGTGATGCCGTGCTTCTCCTTCCTGCAATTAATTCGTTGAGAGCGAAATTTCCTGACGCTGACATTGATCTCCTTTGCGAAAAAAGAAATGCAGATATATTCAGGCTTTCCAAAGGGATAAGCAGGATTTATCTCTACGACAAGGGCGGGGGGCTTTTTAAATACCTCCGAAACAGATATGATGTTGTGATCGATACCGAACAATGGCACAGGCTCCCGGCAGTCGTGGCCTATCTTACAGGTGCTGCTGTAAGGATAGGCTTTGACACAAACGAAAGAGGAAGGTTATTTACTCACGGAATTGCATACAGCCATGATGACTATGAGGTATACAGCTTTTTACATTTAATAGAACCATTGGTTTCCCGTTGCGAGTTACGAGTTGCGGACTGCGGGTTATCCTTTAATCCTGAGGCCCCCTTTTTAGATATCAGAGAGGCTCCCACCGGTAATGGTTATCGGCCATTAGTCATTAATCATTTCAAAAAGAATACGAAAGGGTTAATTGTTATTTTTCCGGGGGCATCAGTGGCTGAGCGGAGGTGGGGAGGAGACAGATATGGAAGGGTGGCAAAGGTGTTAAGCGATAAAGGCTATGAGATTGTGATACTTGGCTCAGATGCAGACAGGAGGGATGCCGACAGGATAAAGGAATATGCAGGCGACTGCATCGACCTCACCGGCAGAACGAATCTAAGAGATCTTGCTGCCGTACTTAATATGAGCAAGCTGTTACTGACGGCAGATTCAGGCCTGATGCATATTGCTTATGCCGTTGGAACTCCCACCGTCTCTCTCTTTGGTTCGGGTATTGAGAAAAAGTGGGCACCACGCGGCAGGAAACACACGGTGTTAAACAAACACCTCGATTGCAGTCCATGCACAAGGTTTGGTTACACACCTTCATGCAGGAAAAAAGTTAAGTGTATGTCGCTAATAAGTGTTGAAGAGGTTCTTCAGGCAGCAAAGAGCACCATAGAGAAGAGTGGGTAGTGTCGTGTCAACCTTGTAATGTCGGGGTGTTTGAATTGTCATTCCCGCTGAGCCTGTCCTCGCCTGTCGGGGATCGGGAATCATACTCCTCTTAGATTCCGGACAAGCCGGAATGACAGAAAAACGAATGCTATGCGCTATGCCCTATGCGCTATGAACGATTCCGGACAAGCCGGAATGACAATTGAGAGTTGACGCGACAGTAGTACTACACTGTGCGCTTTTCCTTTGCCCTCTTTTTCCTCCTGGCCTTCTGTTTCCGTATACCCTGTCTCTTCTTTTCTTCGGGGCTGTTCTTTCCAAGCATTTCGGCCTCTATCTTTTCCATAAGTATCCTTCTCGCGAAAAAGCGGTTTAGGGGCTGGGAGCGGCTTTTCTGACACTTGACCTCGATTCCTGTAGGCAGGTGTTTCAGATATACGCAGGTAGAGGTCTTATTTACCTTCTGGCCGCCATGTCCCTGTGAACGGACGAATTTCTCAACTATCTCCGCTTCTTTGATACCGAGCAGTTCCATCCGTTCCCTTAGGGCAGCGACCTTTTCTTCATTGACTCCAAACTTTGCGTCCTTCATTTATACCCAAAGGAAAACGTTCCATCTTCCTGTCTGTAAATATTGACATCCACACCAAAGGCCTCATGCAATACCTGTTCCGTGATAGTCTCTTCAGGGTTACCCGATATAAGAAGCCTTCCTTCCTTGATGACATGAACGGTATCAAAGAGAAAGGCCATATTGATGTCATGGAGGGCCATCAGAACGGATATGCCCTTCTCTATCCTCAACCCCTTGAGTAATCTTATAAGTTCAATCTGGTACCTGATATCAAGGTTTGCAAGTGGCTCATCAAGGAGTAGAGCACCCGCTCCCTGCTGGAGCGTCATGGCAATGAAGACCCGTCTTCTCTCCCCCCCGCTCAATTCCGTAACAGGGGAGTCCTTCTTATTCCGGAGTCCCACCACTTCTATTGCCTCATCAGGTGTGAGTTCCGGCGGGATATCATAGGGATAAAGCCCCATGCTTACCAGTTCCCTCACCCTGAAAGGCAGATTGCTGTCGAGCATCTGAGGCAGGTAGCTTATGAGCTTTGCCCTGTCCTTACCACGGTACCGGCGTATGGGCTTGTTCCAGAGAAGCACCTCACCATCCGAGGGGTTTAGTATACCCGCAGAGAGCTTCAGTATCGTTGATTTCCCTGACCCGTTTGCCCCTATAATCCCTGCAAACTCACCCTCTTTAATGGACAGGGAGAGTTTGTTTATAAAGGAAGACTTTTCATAAGAGAACGAGACCTTCCTCAATTCCAGAATCGTCATACTACACCCCGAGTATCTCTTTCCTCCTGAGGAGATAGAGGAAATATGGCGCACCAAGTACTGCGGTGATTAATCCTGCCGGCAGTTCCATCGGTGCCATGACGCTTCTTCCAATCATATCGGCAACGCAGAGCATAGCGCCACCGGCAACTGCCGAGAGGGGGACAAGGAGCTTATTGTCCGAACCCACAAAGAACCGCACAATATGCGGGATCAGAAGGCCGACAAATCCGACCACCCCGCCCAGCGAAACCGAGGCCGCAACCATAAGTCCCACTGAAACAAAGAGTATCAGCCGCTCTCTCGATGGGGCAAAGCCGAGACTATGGGCAATATCATCCCCGAGCATCAGGGCATTCAGCCCCTTGTATCTCCATAGGGAGATGACAAAGCCGGTAAGTATGAAAAAAAATCCATATGGTATCATGGTCCAGTCTGCAAGGGAGAGATCGCCGAATATCCAGAGGATCGCCCTCCTGATCCCCTGGTCTGATGCTACACTCATCATCAGCATAAGCACTGCTGTGAGGAGGAACCCGATGCCTACCCCTGCAAGGAGGAGCCTTTCCGGCCAGATCTTCCCCCTCCTGTATCCAAGCGCACCAACGGTCACGCCTGTCAGCACAGAGCCTATGAATGCAAGGATAGGGACTGTCAGTGCTCCAAAGACGGTGCTCCCGAGCAGGATACCCAGCACTGCCATCAGGGCTGCACCACTCGATATACCGAGGATATAGGGATCAGCGAGGGGGTTCCTCAGGATCCCCTGAAGTATTGCACCCGAGGCCCCGAGGGCAGAGCCCATCAGCATTGCAACAACCACCCTCGGCAATCTGATCCTGAAGAGAATCTCCCATGTGGTATCATTCAGGCTGAATGGATTAATAAAACGGGGACCGGCGACTATTGAGATCAGTACCAGGACCGTTGAGACAACCATCAGAATTATCATTCTTCTTTTCAACTCAAGATACCTCTCTGAGAACGTTATCTTCTATGGTCGGAACCATGGGCCGGCATGCGATGGGTAGCCCGAAGAATCCTATGGAAAATTCAAGGCCGTGCAGGATCAATCGTGCAGTCCATTGCCGGATATGCCTGTCTCTTTAGCACCGGATTTATTATAGAGTATCCCCTCAAGCTCCCGGATCCCTTCAATCACCCTTGGACCAAGCCTGTATAGAAAATCACCGGTATAATATACCCTGCCGTTTTTTACTGCCTTTAGGACATTTAGGCGCTTGAGGAGCCTTCCGGAGAGGGCCTTCATATCCTTATGTCCCTTGCCTATCAGTATCACGTCGGGGGCCTGAAGAATCAGTTCTTCAATTGAATACCTGGGATACCGGGCCCTTGCCCCTGAGGCCACGTTTCCCCAGCCGAGCAGCCTGAGCGCATCATCCACCGCTGTATCAGGCCCGGCAACCAGAAGGGGCTCAGGCCAGACAATAAAGACCGCCCGCTTCCCCGATGGCTTTTTGTAGGCATTCCTGTAGTGATTGAATTCCGATTCGATCCTGCCGGCAAGGTCCCTGGCACGCACTTCTACACCGAGGAATTTCCCCATCTTCAGAATTTCAGCGGGGAGATCGGCGATCCTTGTTGCACTGAACACATAGGTCCTTACATTGAGGCTCCTCAGACGCCTTTCAAACTCCTTAGGGTTTCCGTCCTTGGTAAGCACAACGACGTCGGGTTTTAACGCGATTACCGCCTCAAGTGACGGGTTGGACATACCCCCGATCTTTGGCTTTTTCCTTGCCTCGGGCGGATAGTCGCAGAAGTTCGTTACAGCGACTATCCTGTCATCAAGACCGAGAGAAAAGAGTATCTCCGTTATACTGGGGGCGAGGGAGATTATCCTGTCGTATGTATAGGCGTAGGCATTCCCTGCAAAAGTCAGGCACAGGCATACGCATAACAGTATCTTTTTTATTCCGAAACCGAACCTCTTTCCTCCCCGAAACCGGATTTAGAGTTCCACCCTTACCCCGACAAGAAAGTTTCTCTTGGGGGAGGGATAAAATGCCTTCTCCGCTGGAAACCCGGAAATCACACCGTATTCGGAGTATTCTTTGTTCGTGATATTTAATACATCAACAAATGCCGTCATCTTCTTCCACCGGTACATCACCTTTGCATTAAAGATAATATGGCCTTTCTGACGGTCGAACTCATTGTTGAAGTCACTTATAAAGGCCCTCTCACCTGTGTAAACACCGCTCAGCCGCATACTGATCCCACCCTTGAATGTGAGGAGGGTATTCAGGGTTGCCTTGTGTCTGGGGACACCGGGAATATCATTCCCCTCAAACTGTCCGCCCCTGATCGTGGCATCCGTGTAGGTATAACTCCCCCCCAGGGAGAGCCAGTCAAGGGCCTTTGTTTCAAAGGAGACCTCAAGCCCCTGACGCCTTGTGGTCCCGTCAAGGTTCTCATTCGCATAGGTCATGGGGTTAAAGAAGATCTCATCATCCGTGTCAATCCTGAAGACGTTTATTGAAGCGGAAACGGCATCATTAAACCGGTGCCTCAGCCCTATTTCATAGTCATTCGAGGTCTGCTGGACCAGGCCTGTATCAAGCGTATTGGTAAAAAAGCTGAAGAGTTCGTCCAGCACAGGATACCTGAAGCTCCTCGAATAGCTTGCATATACATGGGAGTCTTTTTGGTATCTGTAATTTATACCGAGGGTAAAGAGGTTCTGGTCAAGGGTTGTGCTGTCGGGTGTGCTGGGGCTGAAGGAGAAATCAGCACTGTCAAAACGGTACCCGCCCGAGACCTCCAGGCCATCTGTTACCGTCGCCCGGTCATGTATATAGTAGCCATAGTTCTCTTTCTCCAGTCTGAAATTACCCAGGGTACGGGTGCCGAAGAAGAGCGAATCATTGAGTATGTCCTCCTTGGCCTTCTGATAATCGAAACCCGCTGTCAGGGTATTGGGGATCCCGCCTATCTTTCCCTTCAGGAGAAGCTGGGGTGAGATGGCTATGGTATCGATCTCCGTATCACCCGTAAAATTACCATCTGCAAAGGATGCAAAGGAGAGAAAACTCCTCTTTCTGTAAGAGGTCTCCACCTTAAAGTAACTTTCATCCAGGAAGTAGACCTGGGGGGTAAACGTTACATAGTAGTCCTCGGTGTCGGCAAAGTCTTTCGGGTTCAACGAATCCCTTCTTGAAACCCCTGAATCAAGATCACTCTCCCTAAGGGCTCCGGGCAGGCCGGTGTTGTCCTTGTGATACCCGCTGCTCAGGCCTAACCTGAGGGAGTCTCCTATGTAGTAATCGAGCTTTGTGCCGAAGTCTTTTGATTCGGAATTACTGTTTTCCCTGTACCCGTCGGTAGACGAATAGCTGCCGGACAGATAATATGAGAGATCCCCAGAGGTCCCGCCTACAAAGCCGTTACCCCTGAATGTATCATAGCTCCCGTAGGCAAGCTCGCCACCGGTCCTGAATTTATTACCGCTCCTGGTAATGATATTAATAACACCTCCCGCTGCATTGTCGCCATAAAGGACGCTGCCGCGGCCACCCCGGATTATCTCAATCCGCTTTACCCTGTCCAGGGGTATCTGTATCCAGTCAGCCCCGCTCAGGTCTGCCTGATTCACCCTTCTTCCGTCAACGAGCACCAGGGTATTGAGTGGAGCCGTTTCACCGAACCCTCTTACATCAACATTGAGATTCCTCCCGTTTCCGGTGATGTCGGTCACCTGAATTCCAACCTCCGTTCTCAGGAGGTCAGGGATGTCACGGGCAGTTGAGTTTTTTATCTCATCCTCTGTAATCACGGTAACATTTGCCGGTATACCGGAGATCTGCTCCTCATACCTCGTTGCAGTAACAACGATCTCCCCTACATCAATTGTCTCATCTCCCTCCCTGTCTGCGGTACCGGCCGATACAGCGGATACCATAAGGGCGAGAGATAGGATGATGCTTGCGGGAAACATGAGGAGTCTCCCTGCATCAAGATAATTGAGAAACGGCGTGAAAAGGGCCTTCACTGTTTTTGGGGCTAAAACGAAAGGACTTGAAAAAATGGGTCTTGGATTACGTTTCATCGAACTCCTCCCGCGAGGAAATTTCAGATGGGAGGGTCTTCCGGCTCAGGGCATCCTACTCACCCGCCTTCCCGGTATTACCGTTTAAACGGTAATTGACCAGTGGCTCCGTGGGCTTTCGTTCCCTTCACGGCTGCGGGGCAGCGGGGGATTTGCCTTAAATCAGTGAATTAGATCAAGTGACTCAGTAAGTCAGAAAAAAACAATTCACCACTCAGGACTCACCCCTCTTCCCACCCCCATCTGTGCCAGATAAGGGAAAGTCCTTTATCTGACATTAATCATTAAATAATAATCTCTTCCGTTAAGTCAAGATCCCTCCCAAATCCGACGTTTGACCCACCAGCCCTTTTCATGGATTGATGGAATCTCTATCGGCAATTCAGGGAATCTCTGTGTGTTAACAGGTACTAAAGGGAGCTTCTACGCCATATGCTGTAATAGAAGCCCCCTTTAACAAGGCCTAAACTCTCTGCAGCTCTGATCTCTTTATTTTCACATGTTCTCCCGTATCAAGCACTACCCTCACCACAGCTTGAGACTGGTACTCCTTTTCCATGCACTCAAGCTCCATACCATTGTCGATCTTTTTCTCTCCTCCCTTGACGGTCTGAAAGTTTCTTGTTTCCCCCAGATACTTCACCTTCATAATTTCCTCCTTTCATACAGGCACCGTAAAAGGTATGGCCTGTATAAGGCTTAGTGTACTTACATGGCCTCTTTATACTCAACAGGTAACATACCCGCAAGATGAGAAAACTCGTCGAACATGTGCGGGAACTGCATCGCCTCGCAGAAACGGTCATTAAAATCCTCTTCTAACCCCAATTCGATATACTCAACCCTTCTCGCGATATCATATGCCTCACGCCTCTTGTTCACATTCAACAGAGCTATACGCGCACCGTCCCCAGCGGCATTGCCGATCGTCTGCACCTTATCAGGTTCACAGTCAGGGAACATCCCCATTGCCATTGCAGAGAACTTATTTATATGGTTTCCGAAGGCACCTGCAATGACCAGGCGGTCGAAGCTCTTAATTCCCAATTCCCTCATCATAATCAAACATCCTGCATAAAGCGCCCCCTTGGCAAGCTGAATAGCCCGTATATCTTTCTGCGTGATAACGATATCCTCACCAATTGAAGTCTCATGGCCCCAGGCAATAACAAACTCAGCCATCCCCTTTGCGCTTTTCCTGAGTCGGGAAGACTGTATTTCCGGGTTTATCCGTCCGTTCTTCTTGATTATGCCGGCAAGGAACATCTCGGCAATACCGTCTATAATCCCTGAGCCGCATATACCCTTTGCCTGCATATTCCTTTTACCGTCACTCCAGTTGTCGTTCCCTATCACCTTGTAATGCACTTCATATGTGCCGGGATCAATCTTGATTTTCTCAAGTGCACCGGGTGCCGCGCGCATTCCATACTCTATCTGGGCACCTTCGAGGGCAGGCCCTGTAGCGCAGGAGGAGGAGATGAGCCTCTCCTTATTCCCGAGTATAAGCTCTCCATTCGTCCCGATGTCTATCAGCAGGGTTATCTCACTTCGTTTGTGTGGTGCATCGGCAAGGAGGCACCCCACGTTATCGGCACCGACAAACCCGGCTTCAATGGGCAGAATGTGTACATTGCCTGTGGGGAGCATATGCAATCCCAGACGCCCGGCTTTTATATCAATGGATTCATGTATGGCCGGGGTGAAGGGGGCAACCCCCATAAACTCCGGATTGATACCGAGCAACATGTGGTGCATGGCGGTGTTGCCTACGATGGTCATCTCACTTATGTCCTCGGGTAAGCGGGAAATTCTCTTCACGGCCTTCTTTATGATGGTATTTAATCCATCGATAATTGTCTGCCGGAGTTCCTTAAGGCCGCTGTCCTCATTCAGCATACAGTGTGTTATTCGGGACATAACGTCTTCACCGTACTTTACCTGTGGATTCATCAAGGACTCTGTTGTGAGTACCTCTCCTGTATTGAGGTCGGTCAGGTAGCCTGCCACCGTGGTTGAGCCGATATCCACTGCAAGGCCAATATTAACGTCCTCCTTCCCGGGCTCTACACGTATTACTTCGCAACCCTGCCATACCGTTACTGTAACCCTCCAGTCCGACTTCCTGAGGATATCCGGCAGTTTCTGAAGAACACCGAAATCAAGTTTGAGTTTCTTAAGCCCGTATTCTTTTGCAAGGGCATCCTTAAGGCGTTCAAAGTCCCCGAGAGGGTCATCGAGGGATGGAGTGGACAGTTCAACATAATACTTTCTGACAGCCGGCTTTAAGCGTACCTTGATCTTCCCCGCTTCCTTCCGTACCACCTGTTCACCTGTCCGGCTTGCCTCAGGGACAAAAACGAGTATATCCCCAAGGATTTCAGTAGAACATGCCAGGCGGACTCCTTCTTTTGTCTCCCTGTGTTTCAGTATCTTCTTTTCCTTTTCTGCACGTCCGGTCAGATGGCTCATCGATGACGTTATTCCCTCTTTGGTAAAGCGGCCCTCCATTATTTTTACCCTGCATTTTCCACAAACCATCTTCTCCCCACAGACTGCTTCTATACCCACCCCCAGCCTTCTGGCAGCCTCAAGGATGGTGGTTCCTTCGGGGACTTTGCCACGTCTTCCCGACGGCTGCAGGATCACGGTATGCTCCTTCATAAGAACACGAACCTCCTTCTTCGATTTTGATTGTGCTGCTCAAAGTAAACTACTGTCGTGTCAACCTTGGTAATGTCGGGGTGTTTGAATTGTCATTCCCGCTACGTCGGGAATCATACTCCTCTTTGATTCCGGACAAGCCGGAATGACTATTGAGAGTTGACGCGACACTACAGCATATCCCCTGCTTACGCGGATGCCATCTCCCCTTTCTTGAGTACATCAACCATCCGGATTGCTTCCTGCAATGCATTGGGGGCATTGTCTGCGGTAGAATCAGCGCCAAACTCCTCAACGGTCTTTTCTGTAATGGGAGCTCCACCAATCATGATCTTGACATTTGGGTTTTTTTCCTTGATCATTGGTATCACCCTCTTCATTCCCACCATGGAGGTCGTCATCAAGGCCGAAAGCATGACTATATCCGAGTCTGTCCGGATCTGTTCCTCAACGAACTTCTGGAGGGGAACGTCCCTCCCGAGGTCGTGTACCGTCCAGCCGGCTGCCTCGAATACCGCCTTTATGAGGTTCTTACCGAGGTCATGTACGTCTCCCTGCAGGACACCGAGCACCACCTGTCCCTTCACCTCCCCGTCCTTGACCTTGATCCGGGGTTTCAGGATATCCAGGGCCGCATAGAGTGCCTTTGCACAGAGGAGCGTTTCAGGGACAAAGTACTCATGGCTGTCAAACTTTTCGCTTACCACTGCCATGCCCCCTGCAAGCCCTTCCATTGTCATCGTGTAAGCATTAACTCCCGCATCAACAGCGTCTTGAGCAGCCTTCCTTGCCTCGTCAACCTTATAGTTGACTACAGCATCCTGAAGCCTGTCAATCAACTCCTTTTCTTTTTCTGTAAATGCCATATCTGTCTACCTCCTGATCTTTATCAGATTTAAAATATTTACTTGTATACACCGTATTTTTTTGCAGCATCAACAATTAACCGGGAATTCCATAGCGGTGCATTAGGCCCGAACTCACATCCGGTTGAGAGTATGAATCCCCCACCCTTTGCGAATATCTCGATTTCAGCCTTGCATTCCTCTTCAATCTCTTCCGGCGTACCGAGCATTGCTACGGGTCCGGGCGGAATCCAGCCAATGGTCGCAATCTTGCCGCCCCACTTTGCCTTGTGCTCTGCCCAGCTGTCCACATCATCGGATACATAGGCATGAGAAATCCCTATAGGGGAGCCCCACTTTTCGCACATGTCAAAGTATATCCCGTTCCCACAGTTATGAAAGAGCACAAGGGCTCCGGCGTTACGAATAGCGTCACAGACCTTCTTCTGCGACTCGCCCTCGAATTTCTCCCACAGCTCCTTGCTCAATATACTCTGCGAAGCATAGAGGTTGTCATAGCACACAGCGTGGGCGCCCGCCTCAGCCTGGGCCACCGCATATTCGGCAAGCACATCATCCATGATCTGGAGGGCTTCCATTACTTCATCGGGGTGCTCCATCAGGTCCATAAAGAAGTTCTCGGGACCGCGCATCATGCTCAACGTCCCGAGGGAGCCATAAACGAAACCGACTATTGCGTGCGTCTCGCCGATCTCCCTGGAAAGCCCTGCAACCATGTCAATTACTCCCTTCATCCTCTGGGTCTTTCTCGGATTCACCTTTTTTATCTTCCCGTATTCATCAGGTCCCTTAATGAAGGGGGCGTCATAATTTGGATGGGCGGTATCGAATTCAGGGAATATAACCTCACAGCCGAATGCATCTGCCTCGACTGACAGGTCAACAAGTGCCACCACTCCATCATGACCAAGCAATTTTATTGCCTCGACATGCCCGCGAACCATTGCATCGATATTTGTACATCTGGACCACTCACCATAGGTTATTCCATACACCCGGTGTGAAGCCCCACATACAAGTGGGGCAACGGGCACCCTGTCAGCCTCCTTTTGCTGTAGAGCAGTTGCTATCCGTTCAAGGCCGCTCATTTCATCCTTTGTTGCCATGTCTTACCTCCTCCTTTGTTAATTGAGGTTTTTGGGATCGTTAATAACTCTATCCGGATCAGGCCTTTCTCTGTAGCACGCAAAGCACTTCCTAACAGATCAGGACCAGTCCGCTCCATACTATCTCCTTTTGCGGCGGTATCTCAAAGGGCAGTCCCGCCTTTAGACTTGTCTTGATTACATCGATACCAACCCCCTCCATTGACGGCCTCGCTTCATAAGGATGCCTGCATCCCTTTGCAGAACCAGCACCCACGCATTCAGTACAAAGCATGCACTCCCCCCCGATAAGACCGAGGGCATAAGGGAACCCAAGGGTCATGGCCTTGAGTTCAAGCTCGTTAACCAGTTTATGCAGCATGACGGCAGCATCCTTTACCTTAACGAAGTCATCAACGGCTTCCTGGTCTTCACCCCCTTTCTTCCTTGATTTCTTGCCGGGGTTTTTAAAAAACTCCTTAACTTCTTCCCTGTCGTAGGACTCGGCTTTCTTCTCCAGCAAAGTCACTATCTGTATTAAAAGTGCCTCTCTATAGCGGTTCAGTACCTGTTTGAACTCTTCAACGGTAGGCACATTCGGTGGACAGGTCAGTGTACGACCGTAGTGAGGGCAGAGGGGAATCTGGCACTTCATCCTTACCCGCTCATCCAGTACAACCATGCGTGCCGGAAAGACCCTGGCATGGTCTGCACCTCTGTCAAGTGCAAATTCTTCAAGCTTCCTGATTTTCTTTGTAGCTTCCGCCTTTTCCATAATAAATCTCCAGAGCTGTCCTTCCTGCAATCAAGACCTGTAAAAATACTTTTTGGGCTGAAAGGTCCTGGCATTAACCATGTTTTCGTTCAACACCACCTGCTTTTTCTTCCAGCAGGCAGGACACATATAACGCGACCGGAACCCCCTGTCCGGTCCCGCATAACGGAGTTCCATATGAGATCTGCAGAACTTCCTGTCACAACCCGGACATATAAAATCAGCCTGTTTCCTGCATTTGGAACATACTTCCATTGACCACACACCTCCCTTCTTCAGGTTGTAAGCCTTTTGTAAATCAGTGGCAGGCTCGTTGGTAAAGACTCAATGTTATCTATAATCGTGTAGTTCGATTCCCCGTACATATGGGAGAGATATTCGCGGCTCCTTTTGTCTACCGTAATACAGAAGGAGCTTATCCCCCTGCTGCGGCCCTCCCAGAGGGCCATCCTCGTATCCTCAACCGCATAGTCGAGTTCACCGTAGTCAATATCATAAGGTCTGCCGTCTGAGAGCAGAATCAGCAGGCGTATCAGGGAATCCTGTTTTTCCAGCAGCTTGTTTGCATGTCTGACGGCAGATCCCAAACGTGTTTGGGCCATCGGCTGGATACTCTCAAAACGCATCTTCACCTCATCGTTAAAGGGTTCATTGAAATCACGGACAATATAGAAGTCGACCCGGTCCCTGTAGTTTGTGGAGAATCCATAAACAGCCCACCTGTCGCCGATACTCTCAAGGGCCTCGGCCATCAGGACAAGCCCCTCCTTCTCGATATCAATTATCCTCTTGCCGGAGGGAAGTTCCTCACCGGTGGAATAGCTCATATCCACGAGAAAGGCAACAGAAACATCCCTCAATTTTTTGTCCCTGCGGATATATACCCTGTCTGACGGGGTCACCCCTGCATGACGGTCAACAATAGATTCAATCAGGGCATCAAGATCAAAATCGTCTCCCCGTTCCTCACGAAAATACCGTTTTATCCTGTCAGGCCTTAGAAGACCAAAGTGTCTCCTCAGGAGACTCACAAGCCCATAGTTGACACTGATTGTATCGTTATAGAAACTGAGGGTTGTGGGCGGCATCTCTATCTCACGTACCCTGCACCAGTCCTTCCTGTAGTCATTGAGTTCCAGATCCCATTCATCGTAATAGACAGACCTCCTGTAGCGGCTCTCTTCCTCAATATCTGTGACGATAAGCTCAACTCTTTCATATAATTCATCGAGTTCCCTGTTATCTCCTGTCTGCCAGAGGAGCAGCTCGGATTCAGGCCCTTCACACTCTTCTATCCTGAGAATGGCCTCTTCAATTACCTCTGAATCTACTTCTCTGCCCCCTTCATTAAACCGTTCCATCATCTCTGAAAGCAGATGAGACATACCGGCACGGGCGCTCTCGACAAGCCTGTAGTCAATTATGCCACGGTAAAAGAGCCGCTCGTATGCTTGCCGGCTTTCAGAGAACTCAAGGGGTCTTTCATTCCCGGGGCAACTGCAGATCTTCATTGTTAACTCAAGTACACCCTGAACAGTCTGTGCAGGGTCCCTCACCTCTTTTAATGCACCTTCAAGTACTGACCTCAACTCACTCTTCTTAGTTCCCGATTTATCGAATGTGTCCGGGAGCTGAAACCCTAAAGAGGCGAAAACAGATCTTCCCCCGTTATCACCGTGGGGTATCCTGCTCAGATAATTGTCCATGATCATGCGTCTGTCCTTTTCGAGTCCCGGGTATTCCCGCCCCATGAGATAATCAACCCTTTCGTCCTCAAGGAATTCAAAGATCCTGAATGCATGTACATGGCGGTCAGAATCTGAAAGTCTGTTAACCCGATCCGGACCAATGTCGAATGTCCCGAACAGAATATGGGCTATCTCATGTGCAAGGGTACACTTATAGGTCTTGAAATTCATCTCTTCGTCCTCAAATACTGAAATCCTCGATGGGAGGAATATCCTCGTACCATCCGTTACAGAGAAAAAGCGGCCCAGTCCCGGAAGGTTTTTGTAAAACAGGGAAGACGATCTGATCCGGATTCGCCTGTCAACCAAAAAAGCTGCAGACCTGTTGAGGACGGAATAAATATCCCTTAACTCGGTCCCCTTTACGAGGTTCTCTACCGTCTCCCGGCTCGATCCGGTCTCTAAGGAAAAAAACGCCGTTCCCTTGTCTCTGCCGCTATCAACGGCCTCCAGGCCCTTTACAACCCATTGTTCCAGGTCATTCATCGAGAGGCGTCCAAGTATCTGTGGTGATGACCTGAAATACTGCGCCGCCAGATCAATCACCCTGGGCTTACCTGCACCTGTGCCCTGTGCAAAGAGACTGTGTGCCCCATACCCGGTCTTAACCCGGGGGCTCTTTTCAATAAGGTGCATACCGAGACTTGCCCATCGTTCTATCTCACAGGGATCGACTCTCTTAAGGACATCCGGACTCGCTTTAAAATACTCCCTGCCCGCCTTCCATGCCATCTCCGTGATCTTCCGGCCCCATGAAGCCCAGTGAACGAACCTTGCAGTGCCAAGTATTTCATATACCGGAGGTGATACGGCAATATATTGAATAGCCACGTCCTGATCAATCTCACCGATCCTGTTACCAAGGCTCAACCAGTCTGCAAGGAATCCTGAAGGCATATGAGCAACAAGGGGTAGAGTCTTCAGGGCCTCGGCTGCCACACTCCATTTAGCCCTGCCCATCCTGATTACCTCATTGAGCACCTCCGTACACGTATCAGGATCATCAATTGCTGAGAACAGACCCCTTCCCGTCTTGAGCAGCCGGAGAGATACGGAGTGATCGAAGCTGACAAACATGCCGATAAGCCTTACGTAGTTTTTTAATCCCTCATCATTGAGCAGGGGACTGACATCACGGATTTTCTCCCTGAGATAGTCATCTTCTCCGAGCCTCTCACCAACAAGAACTATCGTCTCTGATAGCGATATATCTTCTCTCATAACAGTACCTATACTACAGTTGAGACAACCTCTTTCAAAGTCTTTTGCATTTCAGGGTCATCAGTTATCGGCATTATAAGAGCAACGGTACAGGCCCGGCGTGGGTCAATACCCTCTTTAATCAATAGTCCCGCATATATCAGGAGTCTTGTACTCACCCCTTCGTCAAGCCCCCTGCCCTTCAATGTGCGGAATTTTTCTGCTATCTTCCTCAGGTCGGATGCCGTCCTCTTGTCCACACTGCCCTCATGGATTATGATCTCCTCTTCAAGGCTTGCCGGTGGATAACCGAATTCAATCGAGATAAATCGCTGTTTGGTACTCTGTTTGAGATCCTTAAGGACCGTTTGATAACCGGGATTATATGATATGGCAAGCATGAACTTATCCGTTGACTCCAGAATTTGCCCCTGCTTCTCAATCGGGAGCATCCTCCGGTCATCGGTCAGTGGGTGAATCACAACCGTGGTGTCTTTCCTCGCTTCTACTATCTCGTCGAGATAACATATCCCTCCGTACCTTACTGCAAGGGTCAGCGGGCCATCCTGCCAGCGCGTTGATGCACCATCGAGCAGGTATCTTCCGACAAGATCGCTTGCGGTCAGGTCCTCGTGGCAGGCAATTGTTATCAGGGGCAGATCCAGCTTATATGCCATGTAAGAGAGAAAACGGGTTTTCCCGCACCCAGTGGGACCCTTCAGCATGAGGGGAAGCTGATTGCGGTAAGCAATCTCGAAAAGCCGGATCTCATCCTCGATTGGAAGATAAAAGGGTTCCCCCTCTATCCTGAAATCCTGCATGCTCTTCTCAATGGTTTTTGTATGGATATCACCCGTCATGCATTCCTCCTTCCGGCCTATACAATGGAATTACCTTTGGTGCAACAGGCTGCCTCGACAGACCGAATCCGCTAATCGTCCTCTCAAGTGCCTCTTCCGTAGCCTCTTTTACAGCCTCCTCCGTAATCCCGTAGATAACCGAGTTCAGGACAAGCCTGAAACCGTGTACAGCATTCCCTTCTCTTCCCTCTATAGTTACATCCCCGGCATCTCCGAGGGTGTCCGCATATAAAAATCCGGTACCCGTTTCGATATACGCCTTAATATGCCCGATATCTATAGCCCCGTAGTGAAAGCAGGTCCCGGATACAGAGACCATCAGTTCCCCGGCAAACCTTCTGAGTTCATTGCCTTCGATATCCCTGTCCCTTGAGAGGAGACATGAAACGCTATAGGCAAAAATTCCTTCATGGAGGGGGTCCCTGCTCTGGAGATCATCCTTCATTTTTTTATGGTCACCTCCTGAACAGCCGCGGCAAGGGTCATAACACCATCTCCCCTTCGCGTTGAGAGTCTTATGATCCCGGCGGCAGGATTAATGACGGAAACGGCCGCCCTTGCATGTTCAATCACATCCTCGGACACCTTATCGATCTTGCTAAGGGCGATAAAGTCGGCATCTCTGATCTGGGTGGAGATCAGCCTCTTCAGCGTTTCATAGTTCAGAAGCTTTTCAGATCGTGTTGTATCAAAGAGTACGATAGTGGGGCCGATGTCTATGTTAAGAGCTTCAACGGTCTCTCTTATCGAACCTGGTACCGCCATCCCCGTTGGCTCGATAATAACCAAATCCGGATTTTGTTCATCCCCCAGGAACCGCAATGTCCTTGTCAGATTTCCGGCAATCTGGCAGCAGATACAACCGCCCCCGATGTCCTTAACGGTAAACCCGTAATCCTCTATAACCTTGCCGTCAACAGGGATTTCGCCTATCTCATTAACCAGGATCGCCACCTTCAAGCCCGACCTTGACAGGCCCTTGCTCAATGCAATAACGAGGGTGGTCTTGCCGGATCCAAGATAACCTGCTATCTGTACCAGTTTCACATCACACCCCTAAAGCCTTAGCCTCCTTGAGGCAGGATATTAAGGTCTCCATATTTTCCCTTGGGACCTCCGGCCACAGGTCGCATCCCGGCCAGACCGCATCTGCTCCGGCAGTCAGGCATCCTGTTACCGCCGGACAGACATCTCCGGCCTTACCCTGCATCAAGACCTTTATAGGATCGAAATTACCAAGGATGATTACATCATTGCCGAGCTTCTGTCTTGTTTCGGTAAGATGGTTTTTCTGGTCGACACTGATAGCATCGGCCCCACACTCCGCCATATCCTGAATAATGGCATTCGTATCGCCGCAGATGTGTAATATGCTGGGATGGGGCATTTCAGCAATAATCTTCATGAGATGGGGTTTGATAAGACTCCTGAAGCTTCTCGGGCTCATTACATCGGAGGTTCCTCCCATCTCGCGAAGTGTAAAATAGTCAGCGCCGGCTTTACTGTAAATATCCAAAACCCTGATAATGAAGTCGGAAAGCTTCTCAAGTAAGCGGCTTGTCTCCTCAGGATTAAGGAAGGATTCTTCAAAGAGTTCGTCCAGTTCCTTTACCTGGCCTGCAAGCGTAAAGGGACCGAGGATATACGTTCCTATGGCAGCATCCCCTCCGATTTCCCTTCGTAATATCCTTATTGCTTCCGCAACAACAGGAATCCTGCCTGTATTTTCAAGGTCCTCCGGAAACTCGATGTCTTCAGCGGTTTTTACAAACTTTTCCTTGACGGTAGGATAAAGCAGGCCCTCCACATCGTCGTAGTAATTCATCTTTGAACCGAGCGCCTCAGCCTCCACACCCAGGTCAAAGGGGACTACAGCGCATTCAAAACCGAAGTCACGGTACATCCCTGCCGCTGCCTTTGCCATCAGTTCAGGGTCACGATGGGCCTTGGCAAAATTGATCCCGTACTTTTCAAGTACGGATGTTATTACGTTCCCCATGCCGCTGAATATAGGTGGCCTGTCAACTTCTTCACCATTTAAAAATCCCAGCACCCTCTCTCTTGGCGACAAACTTTTCATTACATCTCCTTTCTGTCTCTCTTTATTGCATAAACATGTAGCAAGCGGAATGGGAAGATCCTTTCAGTCCGGTCTGAGCCGCCGGATTTGAGAACATTAACCCCCATAGCCATATCGTAATGCTATCAACATTTTTGTTATGATTGCAATCAGGTTTTTTTACCCCTAAAATAAGGGAAAAACTAACTGTATGGTTTTCTTTCAGAAAAGGGTGGTATCGCCTGGAATAACGTTATATCTATGCGGCCGTATGGTTAAAGGGAAGTGAGTCCTTCACGAATTGCATATTTTGTGAGTTCAGCAACACTATAAATACCCAGTTTATTCATAATCTTGATCCTGTGAGCTTCGACGGTCTTGATGCTTACATCGAGATGAGCGGCGAGTTCCTTTGTGTTTTTGCCTTCCGTAAGAAGCTGCAACACCTCCCGCTCACGATTTGAAAGTATGGAATAGACGGAAGACCCCTGCTTTACAGGGTGTCTTATAAAGTCCTCAACAACGATACCGGAGATGGCCGGACTAAGGTATGTCTTGTCATCCATTACGGCATGGATGGCGGTTATAAGCTCCTCAAAGGCACAGTCCTTCAACAGGTAGGCAGAGGCCCCTACCTTAAGCATCTCTGCAACAAACCGTCTGTCTGAATGCATTGAGAGAGCTATTACCTTAACTTCAGGCCGTTCATCCATAATCTTCCGGGTGGCTTCGATCCCATTGAGGTCCGTCATTGCAATGTCCATAATGACAATATCGGGAGACATTTCCTTTACTAACTCTACCGTTGTCCTGCCATCTTCAGCCTCTGCAATCACCTCAATTTCCTGGTACCTGGCCAGCATAGAACGCAGACCGTCGCGTACAATCTTGTGGTCATCGGACAGGATGAGCTTAATCTTCATCCGTTTCCTCCTCAACCTCAACAGGGGCCGTAAGCACAACCAGCGTTCCCAGTCCTGGTTTTGTATCGACAAAAAACGTGCCGCCAAAGTGTTTTAACCGTTCGTGTATACTGAAAAAGCCGAAGGATTTTGTTCTATCGATCTCTGATATATCAAATCCGACGCCGTCGTCCTTTATGCTGACAAGCATCCTTTTGCCCTCTCTTTTTATTAATACCTCCACCCTCTGAGCATGTGCATGCTTGACAATGTTCATGGATAATTCACGGACCGCCTGAAACATGAGCACACTGACGTCCCTGTTGAGAGGCTTTGGTTTTTCATCAAAATGGAACTCGAAATTTATCTTATGATGCTTCTGTATCTGCTCTCCGAGCCATTCTATGGCCAGCTCAAAACCAAGTTCATAGAGTATGGGCGGACTGAGTTCAAAGGTCAGAGACTTTGTGTATTGAATGCTCTTCTCGATCAGAGACCGTATATCGGAAAGGAGGCTGTCGTATCTGTCAGAGTCAAGTGAATCACTAAGTACACCCATCTGTATCTTTGCCATGGCAAGGGATTGACCAATATGGTCGTGAAGCATTGTAGCAATGCGGCGCCTTTCCTTCTCCTCCGCCAGTAAGAGTTCAGAGGCCAGGGAACTGAGTTGCTTCTGATAGGCAAGGAGTTTCTCTTCAGCCTTCTTTCGCTCCGTGATATCGCGATGTATCAAAGCGAAGTGAGTAATTCTGCCCTCATCATCCCTGATGGGCGTAATCTGCCATTCAAGGTTAATCCTTGCCCCGCCTTTCTGATAATTAACGGTCTCCACATAAAATGCCTTCCCTCCCGTTTTATCAGTCTCCAGTTTCAGCCATTCTGCGCCATCTGTTTTTGGCCCCTGGAGAATAATCGAGGGATTTTCCATAACCTCCTCGGCTGTGTACCCCGTCAGTTTTGTAAATGCAGGATTTACGAATACAATCTCTGAAGAGGGATAATTTGTGCCGGTTGTGGTAATGATAATCGAGTCCTTTGCCTGATGAAAGGCAGATTCGAGGAGCCTGAGTCTTTCTTCCGACCTCTTGCGTTCGGTTATATTACTGCAAAAGGCTAATGATGCAGGCCTGCCCATCCAGTCAATCAGGACGGAGTTTACTTCAAGCCACTTTATATTGCCGAATTTATCAACAATTCTGAAGGAGTAAACACTGGGCAGGGAATCTCCCTTCAGCAGTTTCAGGTATCTCCCCAGGACCATCTGCTGGTCGTGAGGGTGAACCAGCAATTTAATAAACGGGTTTGCGGTTAACTCCTCTTTAGAGTACCCGGTTATCTTTTCTGTCTTTGGATTAATGTACCTACACATCCCGTCCTGTACGACCATGATGGCCTCATTGGCATTCTCAACGACCAGTCTGTATTTATACTCGGAATTCCTGAGCCTTTCTTCAATCCATTTGTATTCGTGGATCTCGTGCTGCAGCCTCTTGTTCGCTTCAACAAGCTGAGCGGTACGGAGTTCAACCTTCTTTTCAAGGTCATTGCGGCACTTCTTCAGCAACCGTTCGTTGTATTTCAGTTCGGTAATATCATTCCCTACACACAGGACCTCGGAGATCTCTCCATCTGCATCGGTTACCGCTTTATTCGTCCACGAAATCCATGCACTCCCGCCGTCCTTCCGGATATTTTCAAATTCCCAGTTGGCATACATCCCGGGATCTTTACCGATGTTTGCGATCATTTCCCGGAAACTCCGGACGGCTGTCTTCTTTTCGGGAATAATCGTCCCTACCGCATTCCTGGAGAGTATTTCAGCCTCCCTGAACCCGAAGAAGTCCTGGGCAAACCTGTTAAGAAACGTTACATTCCCCCTCAAATCCATTCGTATGATTATACTGTTTACATTTTCAACGATCTCCTGATATTTTGCCTCGCTCTTAATGAGGGCTTCCTTGATCTCTCGCTGGTTTGTTATGTCCTCAAGGATACAGACCATGCCGTCATATGTGCCGTTGTTATGCCTTGGTATGAACCAGCCCGACTGATAGGTCTGTCTGCCCGCCGGGGTAACAACAGGGATTTCAGAATAATGAACGGACTGTAACACTTTCTTGGCCTCCTGATAGTACTGACGGAAATAATCGATGGTATTTTCAGAACTATCCGAAAGGACATTGTAGCCCAGGAGTTTCTGATGGGTAACCCCGGCAATCATCTCCATTGCCTTGTTTGCATAACATATAACGTCTTCCCTGTCCGATACCCAAACACCACAGGTCAGCCCGTCAAGTATGCTTTCATACAGACCCAGGCGTCCCATTAAACCTGAATCAAACGTGGTATCATGAATTGACGGTATTGCCGGCCTGCTGTTTTGTCCGGACACAACCGTAGTTTCACCGGCGTTGCCTTGCACTACGTTACCTTCCCCTGTCTTTTTTGTCCCTTTCTTCATACCATATCCGGAAACGAGGGCGCTGCCCTGTAGATGAGGATTATAATGCAGGTTTAGTGTGTAGTAAGGAACAGACTGTTCCTTCAGTAAGGGTTAAGGTGAGAAGATTATGACTCCTGATCAGCACTGCAGGCGCCTCAATGATTCATCCAGATCCGTTGTCTTTGAAACTCCGGATCTTCCGGTAACATAACTTATACATATTATACCCATTATACCCAAATCCGGCAATAAAAACTCACCCCCCGGGGGGATGACTCCTGCTTACAACTTCTTGATCCTCCGGAAATGAGTTCTGAATGTTCAGGAAAACGGCAGGCATTCCAGAACCCGGGCCGGGAGGTGGCTCCTATCCTGAAATTAAAGACCACCTGGATTTTACGGCAGACGGCCGGGTGTGAGGATGATAAATTGACTGGTGGAGCTGAGCGGGATCGAACCGCCGACCTCTTGAATGCCATTCAAGCGCTCTCCCAGCTGAGCTACAGCCCCGACCTATATATAAGTTATACATTTACTCCCGATATTGTCAAGAAGCCCGGGGAACAGAGACAGAAAAGTGTATGATGTCTCCAGTTCATTACACGGATTCATTACACGGAGGCAAAGCCTCACCCCGGATCCAATAGCTTGCCCCCATGTTTTGATCCGTTATGTAGAGACTATCCCCATGCTTTGGGGCAATGGTTGACTTTTAGCCTATACATTTGTATAGTATCGGTATGGAGCTGACCACTCAGCAGAAGAGGGTGCTGGAATACATAAGGGAGTATATCATGGACAAGGGATGTCCGCCGACGGTCAGAGAGGTGGCCGGACACTTCGGGTACCGGAGTCCCCTTGCAGCAAAGCTTCACATAGATGCACTGGTTAAAAAGGGGTACCTGAAAAAGAAACCCCTCCTCTCGCGGGGGCTTGAGGTGGTGGGCATGAGGCCCTGTGAGGCAGTTCAACTCCCGGTCCTCGGAAGGATAAGGGCAGGAAAACCCCTTATTGCCCGGTCCGATATGGAGGATTATATAAGTCTTGACCGGCGGATGTTCAGGATGACGGATGGATTCGGGCTTAGGGTGGTGGGAGAGAGCATGACGGGCGCCGGTATACTCGATGGAGATACGGTGGTGGTTAACCCCGGAGTTGAGGCCCGGCAGGGTGATATAGTCGTTGCCCTTATCGGTGATGAGGCAACAGTGAAGCGTTTTTACAGGGAAAAGGGAAAGATAAGGCTCCAGCCGGAGAATCCGGAGATGGAGGCAATGGTGGTTGGGGAGGAGGATGTGAGGATCCTGGGAAAGGTTGTGGGTCTTGTGAGGAGGTTTTGATGACGCCGATAGATGAACCTGTTGTGGTTGTTGCCTCCTTTGCAGGTGGTGAAAGGGTCAGGCCCATAAAGTTCAGATGGGGAGACAGGGTGATTCATGTAAAGGAGATAACATACCGATGGACGAAACAGGAGGGGAAGCGCAAGCTCTATCTCTTTTCCCTGACGGATGGAAGGACCCTCTATAACATAAGTTTTGACCCAGCAGGGCTTATCTGGAGGCTTGAGGGCCTGGAGACGGATATATGAGGGAGCTGTTGAAAACCGGGCCTGTCTGCGTGCCCTGCACAGGCCGGCAGGAGCAGAGGGGATCACGGATTAAATGGTGAATACAGAGAGAACGATACTCCTTGTTGATATGGATGCCTTTTTTGCCTCCGTTGAGCAGCGGTGTAATCCCGCCCTCAGGGGAAAACCCATAGGGGTGATAGGGGGTGGGCACAGGACGGTTATTACCACCGCATCATATGAGGCACGGGCCTATGGGGTAAAGACGGGGATGAACATATATGAGGCCAGGGGCCTCTGCCCACGACTCATACTTGTGGTGGGTGACAACAGTAAATACACCCATACCTGTGCAACCCTGAAGAATCTGTATCTGAGGTATACCCCCGTTGTGGAGGTCTATTCAGTGGACGAGGCGTTCCTGGATATAACGGGTTCCCATCACCTCTTCGGGGGTCCCGGTGAGGTGGGCAGGCAGATAAAGGAAGGGGTCAGGGATCTGTTTGGCATAAATGCAACAGTCGGCATAGGACCAAATAAACTGATCGCCAAGCTTGCGTCGGATCTCTCCAAGCCCGATGGCCTGAGATGGGTCAGGGAAGATGAGGTGGAAGGTCTCCTCGAGGATCTGCCGGTAGATAAACTATGGGGGGTAGGGAAGGGGTTTGCCAAAAGACTTGAATCCATCGGGGTCAGGACCTGTGGTGAGCTTGGAAGGTCTCCTGTAGGGGTGCTGAGGAGTCATTTCGGGATACCTGGTGAGAGGCTTAAGGCAATGGGCCTTGGGGCTGATTCAGCACCTCTTCATTCAGATGAGGTGGAGGCGGGAGATGAGACAAGGTCCATTGGGCATAGTATGACACTGTCCCATGACATTTACAGTCATTCAGAGATTCAGACACACATCCTCAGGCTTTCAGAGATGGTGGGGGCCAGGGCGCGAAGATACGGGTTCAGTGGGCGGGTTATCGGTGTGACCGTCCGGTACCGCAGTTTTGAGACCTTTACCAGACATGGCAGGACAAATTCCGTAACCAACGATACCCGGAGGATTTATAAATCCGCCATGGGTATACTGGAGAAGATAAGGCTGAAAGAGCCCGTGCGTCTCCTCGGTGTAACGCTGTCAGGCCTTGAGAAGATGAACGGTCAGATTCCCCTTTTTGAGGAACACAGGCAGAGGGAGCGACTCCTTAAGGCGGTGGACAGCCTTAATGAAAGGTTCGGCTCATTCACCCTGACATGGGCACCCTGTCTCTACAACCCCCTCCATGGAGGCGTTATTTCCCCTGCCTGGCGGCCTTCAGGGGTGAGGAAAAGCCTGTAACTTGCACTCCGCTACCGGGTCAGTGTTTTGTAAGGCAATTCATGAGGCAATTCGGCGATAGTTTGCCTTTAATAACGGTTTATGTTTATCCTTAAAAAGGTGTACCTGATTATGAGAATGACGGTTAACAGATATCTGATTTTCATTTTGGTGGTTGTCTTCTCTTCCGGCTGTGTCGCTGATGTTACAAATAATGTAAGAAAGGAACACCCATCCCTTAATGTAAGAAATGAACACCCATCCCTGTCGAATCCTGCAGACTCACACAGTGGCAGCAGCCGTTTGGGGCCTGAGTACAGGCAGCCCCGTCAAGGACCTTCAAATATTGAAAATGGATTACCCGGTCTTTTTGATTATGCAAACAAAGAAAGCATTAATGACACCCTAATTGATAATTATAAGGGATTGTGTTGCGAAGCGGGTAAGACAGACGTAAATATTGATAATCCTGATAAAGAACAGAATTTCCTCGATACAGCGCTTGAGTTTTATGAAACATCGCAGGAGTTCTGGAAAGAAGATAATCCCGACAAGGCCATGGCTGCCCTCGATCAGGCATATGCCAATATGCTTAAAGTCAAAGCGGATGATACCCCCAAGCTTGTTCAACAGGTGGATGACCTCAGGTTCATGATTTCCAAGAGGGTTCTCGAGATATATGCCTCCCGATATACTGCCGTTAAAGGAAATCACAAGGCGATACCGCTTGTGATGAACAGATATGTTGAAAATGAGATAAAACTGTTTCAGGGACCGGAGAGAAAATTCTTTATTGATTCATACAGGCGGTCGGGAAGATACAGGGGTGAAATTGTTAAGATGCTCAGAGAGGCCGGGTTGCCCGAGGAATTATCATGGCTGCCTCTTATTGAAAGCGGGTTCAAGATCAGGGCCCTTTCACGCGCACGTGCGCTGGGTCTCTGGCAGTTTATCCCTTCAACGGGCTACAAGTTCGGATTATCCAGAAATGCATGGATTGATGAACGGCTCGACCCCCGAAAGTCTGCTAAAGCCGCTATAGCATATCTGAAGGAGCTGCACAATATCTTCGGCGACTGGACTACTGTTCTTGCGTCCTACAACTGTGGAGAAGGCACGGTTCTCAGGGTTATAAGACACCAGAAGGTAAATTATCTTGATAACTTTTGGGATCTTTTTCAGAAACTGCCTTTTGAAACCGCCCGTTATGTCCCAAGATTTCTTGCTGTGCTTCAGATCGTGAAAGACCCGGTGAAATATGGCTTCAACCTTGATGCCCCCTATCCCGTTGTCCCCTACGAGGTTGCCACTATTGACAGGCAGGTACATCTGAAAAAGGTTGCCGGGAAGCTCGGCATATCCGCTAAGGAACTTACGGACCTCAATCCCGAACTTCGTTACAAAGCAACACCACCTAATCCTTACATTTTAAAGGTGCCTGTCGGGAAGGCCTCTTTACTGCTTGCAACTATCGATGATATACCCAAATGGACGCCGCCCCAACGGGCTTATGCCTTTCATCGTGTAAGGAGCGGTGAGACTCTTTCTCTTATAGCACTGAAATACCGTTCCAGCGTTCGTGCCATCATGAGGGCAAACAGGCTCAGGAGCAAACATTTTATTAGGATAGGCCGAAAATTAAAGATACCTTTAAGAAGAGAAGGGGTGCGAACACATAGGGCTTCAAAAGGGAGACTCAGAGCCGATGGGACTTACCGTGTCAAAAGAGGAGATTCTCTGTGGAGAATTGCTCATCGGTTTAGTACAAGTGCGGCAGCGATTAAACGGCTTAACAAGATGAATTCCACTTTCCTATATGTAGGGCAAATTCTGAAAATCAGAAATTTATAATACCTTCAGTCGTTCTTCTTAATCTCTTTTAGGGTCTAATTCCCTGCAACTTGCTGCGAGTAATGCACCGAATAGAGAAATTGATACCCCGCTGCTTGCGGCGGGGCAGTTCATTCTTATTTTCGAAAAAATTCCTGACTGACGATGTCATTTTGTGTCCATGATATCAACAATGTCAACGACAACTTACCTCAAACCCATCTTCGACAGTTGCAAAATAAATATTCTGCAAATTCAAGCAGTTATGACCTCACAAAACAAGCGTGGCACTATGATTCCTTGTTATATGAAAATGTCTTCCTGCTATGAGTTGACTGTATGCTCTTTGTTTATATTCACCCTCACAGTTGGAGGGACGGCTACCCCTACAGCCTGTAACGCTACATCCTCGGCTGTTAACCCCGTGTTTGTAGTCAATACCCATTTGCCATCGTATCGTGATTCTTCCTTTATCTTGTCTTTATCAATCCTGAACGTCTCCCCTGCCGACTTCAGATAT
>BDTA01000041.1 GCA_002897935.1 bacterium BMS3Abin08 | reverse complement strand
CAGGAAATTCACTCTGTCCTGATCGTCCCTGAAAATATCTGTTTTATTTATCCCTCTCACCATTATATGGTGTAAGGCTCCGGGAATGTCTAATCTCGGCTGACGTGGCATGATAAAATTCTATAACATTATTCCCTTGCCTGTCAATAGTTTTGCATAGTGTGTAACAACGTCCCCAAAGTTGCAAAGCAAAGAACAAATAAGAAATGATTTGAAGTTTAAAGCCGTATAGGGATATAATTTAAATATGGAAAAGCTAAAATATGTTTATTGGCAGGACGAGGGATTGTGGCTGGGATATCTGGATGAATATCCGGATTATATGACACAGGGGGAATCCTTAGCTGAACTCGAAGAGAATTTAAGGGATATCTATAAAGAGCTTACCAGCGGAAGCATCCCCTGTGTGCGCAAAGTCTCAGAACTTCAAGTCTCTTGAAAAGAAAAGATTTAATAAAAGAGATTGAAAAAAATGGGTGTGTTTTCATCAGACATGGAGGGAAACACGACTGGTATCAAAATCCAAAATCAAAAGCCTGCCAGCCAATACCAAGACACAAAGTAATCAACGAACGTCTCGCCAAGCACATAATAAAGAAATTGAAATAATCGTCTAACCTGTCATTCGAGCCAATGCGTACCGCATGGCTCAATTCAACGTTTGGGATATAATAAAGAAATCCTCGGGTTTGACCGTAAGGAGATCTGACTTGTGAACAGAGTGACCCCATTAAGAAAAACAGGATTCAGTGAATACCTTGTCGGATGTAATGGTCTTGATGGAAGGTTTGAGGAGTGGTTTTTCTATCCGGGTATGTTATTTAATGCTCCCGATAGATGGTGGGGCGAGGGTGGCAGGCGTGACAGGCCACATGAGGGGTTGGATTTATGTTTATACAGGGACAGGTGCGGAGAGAGGCACAGGCTTGATGTAACCACAGAGATTCCCGTGATCTATAGTGGAGAGATTATCAGGATAGGCGATGATTTTTTAGGGAAATCCGTATTTGTAGGCCATGACACCTATGACGGTAACGGCAATAGACTCTATACGGTTTATGGCCATACCATACCCCTTAGAGGCATAAACAGGGGTAAAGCCGTGAGTGAAGGCAGTATAATTGCAACCATTGCAGGTGTTAAAAAGGGAAAGGCGAATGTTCCACCTCACCTGCATATCTCCATAGCGTGGATCCCCGAATCTCTTCCCCCTAAGATGCTTAACTGGAAAACAATCGATGACCGCAGAATGGTTAACCTCCTGGATCCCTTAAAGGTCATTGCCTGTAGATATACGGTCGGGGGGTAATCGTTTTTTTCGGAATATTTTCAAGGGCACCTTTATGACGGCTGATCTTTCATCATATTTCAAACTTGTAGTTACCGTTGCACTCAGAAACGAGGTCCCCGTGGACTGGCTTCTGTCACGGAACATCCCTGTTGTTACCCTCGAGGGTTTGAAGGCAGGAGCACTTAAGAGATTTGTGGGAGAGACAAGGGGAATCCTTATCGTAATAACCGGAGTGGGGCCGGCTGCCTCGGAAGAGGCGGCACTATGGATTGCAACCGGACTGAGGCCTCTCTTCGTGCTGAACATCGGCACCTCCGGGATAGTCGATGGAAGAGGCCTCTCTCCCGGGCAATGGATCCAGCCTGAGAGTGTATTTGATGAGAGGGGAGGCTCCGTCAGGATGGACCTACGGATACCCCTGCCTCACGATGTAGATATTTGCCGGGTTTCCGGCCTTCTCAGTGTGTCCAGGCCGGTCACGGAGAACAAAGGAACGAGTGGATACGACGCGGTTGATATGGAGGCATATTACCAGGCAAAGGTGTTCCTTGAGAGAGGGATTCCCTTCCATTGTATCAAGTACGGGTCTGATTATACCGGTGACCATGGCAAGGAGGGGTTCAACAGGTATCTTGAGCAGCTTCAGGAGGAGGTGAAGGGGCTGTTCGGTTTTGTAGATGAAGTTGAGAGGGGGATAAGGGTTTCGGTTGTGATCCCGGTTCATAACCGGGAGAGAACTATTGGCCGTGCTCTTGAGTCGGTACTCAAACAGACACACAGGCCCGATGAGATTGTTGTTGTGGACGACGGCTCGACGGATGGTACGTATGAACTCCTGAATGGATATGGCGGGGTGGTCCGCCTGGTCCGCCTTGAGAGGAACATGGGTGTATCAAAGGCAAGAAACGCAGGGATAAATGCCTCAGGCGCGGGGTGGATTGCATTACTCGATTCCGACGACTGCTGGATGGAAGAGAAGCTCTCCGGGCAGATTGCCTTTCTCCGACGCTACCCCTTCTTTGAGATTATACAGTCGGAGGAGATATGGTTCCGTAACGGCGTTAAGGTAAATCCATGCAGACACCACAAAAAACCTCAAGGCTGGATCTGGAAGCAGTCTCTTGAGCGATGCCTTATCTCACCCTCAGCGGTATTTGTGAAGAGGTCGGTTCTTGAAAGGCACGGGATGTTCAGGGAGGACCTTCCGGTATGTGAAGACTATGATCTGTGGTTGAAAATCGCAAGAAACCACCCCGTGGGGCTTGATAGCCGGCCCTCTGTGATAAAGTACGGTGGTCATGAAGACCAGCTCTCTACGAGGTACCCGGCAATGGACAGGTTCAGGGTGGATACCCTTGCTTCCCTGCTCCGGGAAGAGGAGGAGGGAAAGTTCATTAAGGATATCATCCCTGTTCTCAGAAAGAAGCTGAATGTGCTTCTCAATGGATACAGAAAGAGGGATAAAACAAAGGAGGCGAAAGAGGCGGATGCCTTACTTGCGGCCTTAAATGGATATGAGGATAAAACAGGGAAAAGTTGACGGGCCTTCAGCCGGCATCCATGAAAATAGAGCTGGCTCTTGGGTTATAATGAGGTAAGATGACTATCAGGGAAGTTTCCATAGGTGATATTGTTTCAGAGGATAACGGGTTCGATATCCGGAAGAGTGTTTTCATCAGGGATGATTATCCTCCAAACCTTAAACACGCTGTAAGGAAACTCGGCATTATCTCCCCGGTAACCCTGTTCAGGAACAGTGAGGGTATACTCCACCTGATAGACGGGCGGAAGAGGCTGGAGATCCTGAGGGAGGCCGGCAAGGCTGTTGTCCAGGCGAGGATACTGCCTGAGGATACACCCTTAGAGGAGGTCGTAAACCTCATCTTTCTGGAAAGGAGAGGGGATATTCTATCAAGCGTGATGAATGGTGCGGGGTTTATACACTTTGCCACGACAGTGAAGATTCCCGATGAGTGGATCTTCGAAAACCTCTGTATGCCCCTTGGCTTCAGGCCCCACAGGTCATTTCTGCAAGAGGTGGAAAGGATTGCCTGCCTGCCCGGAGAACTAAGGAGGTTCTGTCATGAGAAGCGCTATTCCCTGAAGCAGGTCCTCAATCTGGCAACCTACCCTTCCGAAATACTTGAACGGATCATGGCCTGGAAGAATGAGATACAGCTCAGCGCCTCAACCCTGGACGAGATTGCATCCAATCTGAAAGATTATCTGAGGGCCTCCGGGATGAGCCTCGATGAGTTCCTGGCCGCCGCTGAGATAAAGGAGATATTCTCTTCACGAATGGCTTCAAGGGGGAGGACTGAGGCACTCAGGGCCTTTTTAAGGAAGAAACGGTTCCCCACACTCACCCGTGTGAACGGGAGGATCGAAGAGACCGTAGCGGGGCTATCACTCCCGGAGGGGGTGGTGATTGGATGGGACAGGACACTTGAGAACAGGGAATTGAGAATAACCGTGACCATAAGACGGCCCGAAGAGTGGGAGGAGTTGTCGGGTTATCTGAGGTCGGATGTCATAAAATGTGCTGTGCATGAAATACTGAATGAACTGTAAATCTCTCTAAAATTGACATAAGTAACGGCATGTCTATAAAATAGCATCTATGCAGCAGAACGAGAAGGCACTCTATGAACTCCAGGCTGAGGTATGCAAGACCCTTGCAAGTCCAAAGAGGCTCGAGATAATAGGCGTTTTAAAGGACGGGGAGAAGAGCGTTGGTGAACTCGTTGAGATCCTCGGTGTACCAAAGGCCAATGTATCCCAGCATCTTGCCGTGATGAGGCACAAGGGGATCCTCAAGGCAAGGCGGGAGGGGGTGAATATATACTACAGTATAGCCAACGAGAAGGTTATCCAGGCTTGCACGCTCATGAAAGATGTGCTGACGGAACAGTTAAAAGAGAAAAACAAACTGCTATCCGATTTCTAAAACCCTTTCCCTGAGCCTCTTGATCCGGTCTCTTAAGGCAGCGGCCTTTTCAAACTCGAGTCCCTGTGCAGCCTCTCTCATCTGCCTTTCAAGTTCGGAAATCATATCGGAGCCGATAGAGTATTCCTCAGCAGGTTCCTCTGCAGTAGGGACCGTCCAGTAGTCGCCCTCGTATATTGAGCTGAGTATGTCCTTTATATTGCTCTTTACCGTTTCCGGGGTGATCCCCATCCGTCTGTTGTATTCCTGCTGTATATGTCTCCTCCGGCCGGTCTCTTCAACTGCACGTTTTATCGAATTTGTTAAGATATCCGCGTACAGTATTACCTGGCCGTTTACATTTCTCGCAGCCCTGCCCGAGGTCTGAATCAGCGCCCTTTCAGAGCGGAGAAATCCCTCCTTGTCTGCGTCAAGGACGGCTACCAACGATACCTCCGGCAGGTCGAGTCCCTCCCTGAGCAGGTTTACACCGATCAGGACATCGAATTTTCCGAGCCTCAGGTCCCTGATGATCTCTACCCTTTCAAGGGTATCTATACCGGAGTGCAGATAGCGGGTGTTAATACCGATGTCGGTATAGTAGGCGGTCAGATCTTCCGCCATCTTTTTTGTCAGTGTCGTTACAAGAACGCGTTCATTCCGGGAGACCCTCTTCCTGATCTCTTCCAGGAGGTCTTCAACCTGTCCTGAAACAGGACGTATAAGCATTTCAGGGTCAATGAGTCCGGTAGGCCTGATTATCTGTTCCACTGTCCTGCCCTCTGACTTTTCCAGCTCATAACCGCCGGGAGTGGCAGAGACATATATTACCTGATTGACCCGTTCCTCAAATTCATCAAACCTGAGAGGCCTGTTATCAAGTGCGGAGGGAAGACGGAATCCGTAATCGATAAGCGTCTGTTTCCGGGAGCGGTCTCCTGCGTACATTCCCCTGATCTGGGGGACCATTACATGAGACTCGTCGATCACGATAAGGAACTCTTCCGGGAAGTAATCGATGAGGGTGTAGGGAGGTTCACCGGGGGCACGGTTGCTTAGATGCCTCGAGTAGTTTTCAATGCCCTGGCAGAACCCGAATTCCTTCAGCATTTCAAGATCAAACCTTGTCCTCTGTTCGATTCTCTGTGCCTCAAACGCCTTGCCTTCCCTGCGGAAAAAGGCTATTCTTTCGTCAAGCTCCTCCTCGATAGAACGGATTGCATGATCAATACGGTCACCCGGGGTTACCCAGTGGCTGTTGGGATATACGGACACCCTGGTCAGTCGCCGTAATTTTTCGCCCGTCAGGGGATCAAATTCATAAATAACATCAACCTCATCGCCAAAGAACTCTACCTTGATACCCTTGTCAAGCGAAAAGGAGGGGTATATGTCGAGGATATCTCCTCTTACCCTTATATTGCCACGCCTGAACTCCTTATCCGATCGCCTATAGAGCATATCGACAAGACGTCCGATAACTGAATCCCGTTCAGCCCTCATCCCCTCTTCCAGGATCAGGTGCATTGAGATGTAGTCCTCGGGAGAACCGATACCATAGATACAGGATACGGAAGCGACCACAACGGTATCACGCCTTTCAAGGACCGCCCTTGTGGCAGAGTGTCTCATCCTGTCGATATCATCATTGATCATGGCATCCTTTTCTATGTAGGTATCGGACTGGGGGATGTAAGCCTCCGGCTGGTAGTAGTCATAATAGCTGACAAAGAACTCCACGGCATTTTTGGGAAAGAGCTCCCTGAATTCGCCATAGAGCTGGGCTGCAAGTGTCTTGTTATGGGCGATTACGAGGGCGGGCCTCTCAAGGTTTGCTATGACATTTGCGATGGTGAAGGTCTTTCCTGAACCGGTAACGCCTAAGAGCACCTGGTGTTTTGCCCCCCCCCGGACACCTTCCGTCAGTTCCACAATCGCCTTTGGCTGGTCTCCCCGGGGAGTGAACCCGGTAGTGAGAAAAAACTTGTTCATCTTTTAGTATAATATAAATCAGATCACGATTGACCTGCACCAAAATCTTCAAGATTCAGAGGGAATTTTCCTGTGAAGAATATCATTTTAGGAACTGCCGGACATATCGACCACGGCAAGAGCGCCCTTGTACGGGCACTTACCGGTATTGACCCCGACAGGCTTAAGGAAGAGAAGACGAGGGGAATCACCATAGACCTCGGTTTTGCCGATCTGCGCTATGAGGATGGCCTGACCGTTGGTATTGTTGATGTTCCGGGACATGAGAGGCTTGTGAGGAATATGCTCGCAGGCGCCGGAGGGATTGATATAGTTCTCCTTGTAATAGCGGCTGATGAAGGAGTAATGCCCCAGAGCAGGGAGCACCTTGCAATATGTAACCTTCTTGGCATAAAGTCCGGTATCATTGTCGTAACAAAGACGGATATTGTTGAGAATGACTGGCTGGAACTTGTAAGAGATGTTGCCCGTGACTTTGTGAAGGGGACCTTCCTTGAGGATGCGGAGATTGTTCCTCTGTCTTCAAAGACGGGTGACAACATAGACCTCCTGAAGGAGAAGATACATGCCCTTGCCCTTAAGGTGAGACCGAAATCCGCAGGCGGTCTCTTTCGTCTCCCCATAGACCGTGTATTTACGCTGAAAGGCTTCGGTACTGTGGTCACAGGCACGGCCCTTTCCGGGAGCATACACCTGGAAGAGACTGTGGAACTGCTTCCCGAAGGGCTCAGGAGCAAGGTGAGGGGTCTCCAGAGTCATGGCAAGGCTATAGAAACCGCCTATGCCGGCCAGAGGGTCGCCATTAACCTTCAGGGCATCGAGAAAGAAGACCTCGGAAGGGGAGATGTGGTTGTTGTTCCCGACAGGTTCAGGCTGACCCGGGCCGTTGATGCAAGGATTGAGGTTCTTCGGAATGCACCTACCCTTAAGAACAAATCCCGTGTTCACTTCCACCTTGCAACCTCAGAGGTTATCGGAAGGGTTGTTCTCTATGACCGTGACGAACTAAAGGGCGGGGAGAGTTCCTTCTGCCAGATCAGACTCGCTAAGCCTGTACTTGCCGTCTCCGGTGACAGGTTTGTTATAAGGAGGCTTTCCCCTGTGGAGACGATTGGCGGTGGGATTATCCTCGATGCATATGCAAAAAGAAGGAGAAAGAAGGAGGGACTGGGGGACCTGGAGATTTATCAGAATGGAAAGCTCGGCGACATGATAGCCGTGAAGATCAGGAAATATGGGTTTAAGGGTATATCGCCTCAACAGCTTGAAGGATGGATTAATGAGGATACCGGCCGGATAAGGGATGCAATTAAAGGCCTTATTGATAGTGGAAAGGTCTTTCAGTATAATGAAACCCTCATTCACAGGGATATATTCCTGTCACTGAAAGAGAGGATGCTTGACACAGTCGGGAGGTTTCACAGGAGCAACCCCCTGAAGGCAGGGATGTCAAAGGAGGTTTTGAGATCGTTGTTCGGACTCCAGCAGAAGGCCTTTCAGGGAGTTCTTTCTCTTATGGAGGAACTTGTGATTGTAAAGGATACGGTGAGGCATAAGGACTTTCAGGTAACTGTCACGGACCGCTTTGTCGAGATCCGGGAGGAGACCGTCGGGCTTCTCAGAGAGGCGGGTTTTCAGCCCCCCAGCAAGGAGGAGTTGGCTGAATACTTCAAGATGAAGCCCCGGGAGATCGAAGACATCCTGAGGCTGATGTCACAGGAAGGACTGGTCCAGAGGATCACTGATTCAATATACCTAAGGGTTGAGGACTACAAGAAGATGCTCGACCGCTTAAGGGAGTTTTTCGGGGGCAAGGATTCCATGACGGTCGGTGAATTCCGTGACCTCATAGGGACTACAAGAAAGTATGCACTGCCCTTTCTGGAACACCTCGATTCAAATAAAATTACCATGAGGGTCGGCGATGTTAGGAAGCCCCATCCTTCCTTCATGAATAAATAGTGTCTGTGTATAAATTGTCATTTTTTATTTTTGTTATGTCCCGAAAGCGTTCGGGATAACCGGAACTTATTGAAAAGAATAGATTCCGGCTTAAGAACTGCCGGAATGACAGAATAGAGAGACTGACTTTATACACAGGCTCTAAATAGTGTCTGTGTATAAACTGCCGTTTTTTATTTTTGTCATACCCGAAGTCTGTAGTCGGGTATCCAGAAGTTATTGAAAAGACTGGATTCCCGCCCAACAGACCGCGGGAATGACGGCTCTATTGTTGACTTTATACACAGACTCTATTTAGAGTCTGTGTATAAACT
>BDTA01000040.1 GCA_002897935.1 bacterium BMS3Abin08 | reverse complement strand
ATAAAAGGTCAGTTTTTGTGAGAGAAAGTTTTAAGACTGAAAACTGACGAGGGGTCTTTTAACGTGAACCATTGTTTTGTCACAAAAGTCACTTCATAGTCATCTGTCTTTTTAAAAAGAATTTCCAGTCGTGGTAATTTCTTAGCACACTTGCCTCAAACAAAATACGCCTTTCAGTATTACGGTCAATAAGCAAAATACCTTCACTTATTACCTTAAATAAAAAAACAGGAGAGTCTATACCTTTTAAAACTATGAGTTGCGCCTCTTCACCTATAGCCCTTGATATTTCTGCCTCAATGATGAATACTGTCCAGGGCGGTAAATGGCGCGGGTCTTTTTTGAGATAAATTGCAATATCCCAGTCGCTCCTTTCGGTTGCCATAGCCCTTGCCCTGGAGCCAAAGAGATAGGCAAATTCTACAAATAAATTTGCCTCAAGCACCTTCTTGATTCTTTCAACCTTATAATTCATGGCTTTCTATATAACCGGTAAACTTTTTGATATCACCTAATCCGTACTTTAAAAACCTTTCCAGATCAGTAGATGTATCTATCTGATAGTCATGAGCGAGGAAGTTTCTTAGACCTGCAATATAGACAAATTTATGGGCAAACTTTTTGGGAATTACACCATAATCCCCGAGTTTGTATATCGAATCACTATATGTAGAAGGTCTCGGCAGCCCTTTTACTGAGATAAACAGATCCGCTATGTCAAGGGCTATTTCTGCACAGAGATAAACAGATCGTTCAGCCATCTTTTTAACATCAATAGATGTCTGCAGTTCTTTTAAAAAGCGCTTCTTATTTTGCTCCAAGTAAATGACTTCCTCTTTAAGCTTCTCAAGTTTACTGAATAGCACCTCATTCATGATTTATTATACCCTATAACATCCTCTAATTTGACAGGCTTTTTGCAAAGGAGGTTCCGTCTCGCCTTTGCTTACAGACATATAACCCTGCAGGCCTTTTGATAAGGGATGGTATCATGCAGGTCCTATTATTTTGCTCTAACCCCTTGATTTATGATATATTTCAAACATGATCAGATTCAAGAAACTGCCGAAAGATATAATGGAGCCTTTTCTGAGCGCTCAATAAATATGAAAGTGCTAAGAACTTTAGCCTTCCTTGTCCTGTTTCTTATGCTCATTTCAAACCCGTCCTTCTCCCGGGAAAAGAGGGGCAGACTGAACGTGGTTGTCACCATCCCTGTGCTTGCAGATTTCGCGCATAATATAGGGGGTGATCTAATTTCTGTTAAATCCATTATCACAGGACTTGAAAACCCGCATACCTATGAACCCAGAGCAAGTGATGTGAAGGCCCTTGCCAAAGCAAACCTCTTTGTCCGGGTTGGTTTGGGCCTCGAGACATGGACGGATAAACTGGTGAAAAATGCCGGTAACCCCCGCCTTATTCAGGTGACCGCAGCCCGTGATTGTATTGCGATCAATAACAACCCCCATGTCTGGATGGATATAGAGAATGCAAGTCGGATGGTTATTGCTATAATGGAGGGGATGGTCCGTGCCGACCCCTCCCACGCTGACGATTACCGCAGAAATGCTGAGATTTATATTGAACAGCTATTAACGCTGGATAAAAAAATAAGGAAAGACCTGTCCCCGCTTACAGGTCAGGCAGTGGTAACCGCGGTTCCGGCCTTCACATATTTCCTGAAACGCTATGGCATCGAGGAGGCAGCAACTATAATCAGTGTGCCGGGGAAAGAATCGTCCGGGCGTCATCTTCGCAGGGTTATCACTCTGATGCGTAAAAGGGGGATCAGGATAATCCTTACGGTACCACAGTTTCCACCAAGAATTCCGAATCTGGTGGCTGAAGAGACTGGTGCGACAGTGGTAGTGGCTACACAGCTCCCAGGTTCACTGATAGGGACTGACACCTATATTGAAATGCTACAAGAGGATGCTAAAAGAATTGTACATGCCTTTGGCAAGAGAGATCAGCCGGAATGAAAAGTAGCCGACGGATTGCTGAAAAGGGAGATATAAATGCAATCCCCCCTAACCCCGCTTCAATAAAGGCAGATGAAGGTATTATTCTTGACAATGTAACGTTAGGTTACACAGAAAAACCTGTTCTGCGTGATATTAATTTGCGCATACTCAGGGGCGAATCCATAGGTATAATCGGCCCGAATGGTTGCGGTAAGACCACACTTTTGAAATCACTGGTTGGCTTGATAAAACCGCTTGGAGGGAGTATCAAAATATTTGGGCAGCCGGTAACGATGGCCCGCCGGTTCATCGGATATGTACCCCAGAGGGAGACGCTTGACATATCTTATCCTGCCACGGTTTTTGATATGATCATTATGGGAAGGTACGCCAAAATAGGGCTCTTCCGACGTCCGGGACGCCTGGACCGGGAAAGGGCCGCAGAGGCTATAGCCGATGTAGGACTGAAAGAGTATA
Source organism: bacterium BMS3Abin08 (assembly GCA_002897935.1). Taxonomy (NCBI): domain Bacteria; species bacterium BMS3Abin08. Next base: position 5,750 of record BDTA01000040.1, on the reverse strand, counting down.
TGCATGTCCCCATTGCCCACCTCTCAGGCGGGCAGCGCCAGCGCGTTTTAATAGCACGGGCACTTTCCGCTGACCCGGAGATCCTGCTCCTTGACGAACCCACGGCTGCTGTAGATGTGAGGGCTCAGCGAGAGATTGTAGATCTCTTGAAGACCCTGCACAAGGAACGGAATTTAACCATTTTATTGGTTACCCACGATGTGAACCTCGTCTACCCCATGGTAGACCGGATAATATTTATGGCAGACGGCCAGGTCTTAATCGGAACTCCAGAGGAGATGCTGACCCAGGAAAAACTCCAGCGTATCTATAACGCCAATGTGATTGTAACCGAAGCGGCCGGCCGGATATTTGTTATTGTCGGGGATGTTCACCATGGTTAATTCTTTTTCACAAGTAATATCCGACTTCTTTGCCTTTGCATTTATGCAGAGGGCGCTCATGGCCGCTGTACTGATCGGTATCCTCTGTTCCGTAATAGGCGTTTTTGTGGTAGTAAAGGGGTTTTCTTTTATCGGTGCCGGTATTGCCCATGCATCCTTTGCAGGTGTAACGCTCGGGTTTCTGCTTGGAATAAATCCATTGATCCTCGCACTCATTTTCAGTCTCTTCATGGTATTCTTTGTTGGGTGGGTGACACGCCGGGGTGAGCTCAAACTTGATATATCCATCGGCATATTCTTTGCCTTTGCCATGGCACTGGCTATTCTCTTTATAGGCCTGATGAAGCAGTATCAGGCCGGTGTCTACGGGTATCTCTTCGGGGACATTCTCTCTGTCACCCCTGGCGACTTGTGGCTGATCCTGGGCATATTTATTTTTGTTCTGACAGTCGTTGTATTACTGTATAAAGAGTTACAGTTTATCACCTTTGACCAGGAGATGGCAGAGGCCGGCGGGCTGCCGGTTACGTTTCTGTACTATCTCCTGTTGGTTCTTATAGCGCTGACTGTGGTGGTTTCCCTGAAAGCCGTTGGTGTTATACTCGTGTTTGCGTTGATTGTTACTCCGGCTGCAACCGCCTACCAGCTTGTTCATCGATTGACGCCCATGATCTTTATCTCGGCTGCAATCGGTGCAGGGGGCTCTGTCGCGGGTCTGATCCTGTCTTACATCTGGGACGTACCGTCCGGAGCCACGATCGTCTCTGTCCTGACCCTGATCTTCTTTATATCCCTGTGGTGGTCGCCAAAAAGACGCCGCTGCAGGTGTAAGGAGTGAAGCTCCCCGACCAAAGATCGGCGCATTCAGCCGGCATCCTCGTAATTATGAAATTCAGTAGCCTGAATTTGAAGGGCTGTTGCCCAACCCATAAATTGCAACTCATTTATAAACTTTTAGTTATAGGGTTAGCTTATAGTTATAATTAAATATTTGAATTTGACAAACGAGGCTTTACATGATAGACTAAAAATAACGGCATATCCCAGGAAGCAAACATCATGGAAAGGGACGAAGGTGGGAAGTCTTTCCAGAGGATTAAAACTCTTGTTTTGAGGAATTTCTAATTGCGCCTGTTCAGAGTTTCTAATAGTACTTCTGATTTATCGGAGGCATTCATCTAAATACCTTCTTGGTAGAACATGCAGGCTAAAGCTGTGAGGTTAATCCGGGTCCAGTGATAAAAAAGGCATATGACATTATACCCTGAGTCTATTTGAATTTCGGGAGCACTTTAAACCCGAATATTGGAATAAATACAAACCACTCAATTTATGATCAATTCATTACGGAGATTACATCATGAAGAAAAAGGCAAAGAAGCGTGTTGTGAGCAGGGCCTCTAAGAAGCATCTAAAGGAGGAAGAAACCCGCAGGATAAAAAGACGGTATCTCAAGTCCCGGCCTATATGTAAGGTTACTTTCCGACTTCCTAAAGAGGCTGCCCCCGAAGCCGGAAAGGTTAACATTGTTGGAGATTTTAATAACTGGGACAGCGATATTCTCCCAATGAAAAGACTTAAGACCGGTGACTTCACGACAACTGTTGAACTACAACCGGGCAGGAATTATCACTTCAAATATCTCATTGACGGCAACCGCTGGGAGAATGATTGGTTTGCAGATATATATGCACCAAATCCTTACGGGGGTGACGACTCAGTAATAGTTCTCTGAGTTTAATGATCGGAAATAAACAGGGGAAGACCTTTAAAGCAGACCAAAGCACAAAAGGAAGGATCATTTGTCATAAGGCATCATCACATGACTGCTCCTTAGAGCAGTAGTTTCAAAACTATGTTGTCAGGAGGTGGGTTATGGCGAAGAAAAAAGAATCAAAGGAAAAAAAATCCAAGGAATTAGTAAAGACAGAACCTTCAAGGGCACTTTCGCGATTTGAAGAGATGGAGAGATTATTTGAGGACGTTTTCAGAAGGCCTTTTTCTCTGCTGGGTCCGTCCTGGCTGCCCAGGTTAAGGTTTCCTGAAATTGAAGAGCTTGCCCCCTCAGTGGATATCTTCGAAGACACTGACAATGTGGTGATCAAGGCAGAGCTTCCCGGGATGAAGAAAGAGGACATAGATGTAAACCTTACAGACGATACCATAACAATATCCGGGGAGAAGAAGAAAGAAGAGAAGGTTGAGAAGAAAAATTATTACAGGCTTGAGCGTTCGCATGGTTCCTTCTCCCGAAGTTTCCGCCTGCCGAAAGAGGTACAAACAGATAAGGCAAAAGCGAAATTCAAAGACGGGGTACTACAAATAAAGATTCCCAAGACTGCTGAGGCAAAGAAAAAGGAGAAGAAGGTCACAATCGAATAACGACGAACGCCGGATATCCGGTATTGGTTGCCGGCCACCCCGAAGGCCTCTTTGTGCATATGAGCCGCCTCACAGGTTATGTATCCATACCTGTGAGGCGGGTTCAGTGCTGATAACCTGCAAGAGTCAGCTATATTTAACTTGTCTTTTTTGTCATTCCAGCCCCGGCTCAAGCCCGGTATAAACCCCGACATGTCTCCATACAGTCTCTTTGTTCTTCATATGCTTTTCAACTTTTTCATGAAAGAACCGTAACCCTGGCTGAAGTTCCGAATTTATAATCTATCTCCCCATAAAGTCCGCTTGGCATATCATAACCTGTTGCACAAACTCCTTAATGTCACCCTGAATTTATTTCAGGGTCTTGTAGCTTATTGTTACTATTATATTCCCTGAACTTAATTCATGACATTTGCGGTCATTTTTGGTTTGTGCAACCACACTTTAAACCTTTCATAAATGTAATCTTCAGGAAATCTTCCCGTAATGTGCCTGATGTATAATCAGTCATTGTGAGTATCATAATCAAAGGCAAGGCAAAAAATTTATATTTAGCGTCTGTTTATAAATTAGGCTCATCAGGAAATTGTATGGGAGAATAAATGTGGTTATATTATCCACAGGAATATCGGAAGAACCAAGCTGGATATCTTAAAATCCCAATGATTTCTACCTGTTAATCTTCCCGTAATCTTCCTCTTTATATAATATGACCGTAAGCTGAGATCAAGCTTGCAATCTTATACCGGAAAGGAGGTGATAAAGATGAAAAAGGTAATGACAGCAGTTATCGGTGTTGTCATGGCATCCCTTATCGGCTTTGGAGGAGTAGCTCTGAGCGCTCAGCAGGGTGATAAAAAAGGCAGCATATGGATTGGCAACGAAGCTGAACATGCAGCTAAGGCCGGGATCCTCATTGACACAGCCATCAATGCGGCACTACAAGAGGTTCCGGGGACGGTAATCGGAGCAGCACTTGAAAATGAAAACGGTTACCTTGTCTATGGGGTCGAGATTGTAAAGGCCGACCACCGGATAGTGGATGTCAAGGTTGATGCTGGAAACGGAAAGATACTGAAGGTAGACAGAGACAGGAGAGACAATGAAGGCCGTGAAGGAGAAGACTCCGGCAACGGCCACGAAGAAGGAGGTGAACGGTAGCATCAACAGGGGCGGAAGATCTTCCGCCCCTATCCAATAAGGAGGTAGAGAATAATGAAAAGGAAACTGCTAACAATGATTGTAGCTCTCGGACTGATCAGTGCAGGCGGATGGTCAATGATGTCATCGGTCCATGCTGCACAACATCAATCTCAGACCAATTATCAGCATATTTCAAAATCCGAGGTTGATAACGATCGGGAGACAAATGACCATCAAAGAGAAGCAGAGGATGGGTCACGTTCCAAGATCGAAAGACATGGATTCGGAAATCTTGCGAACAGAGGTCATGCTGACAAGGCTGGAGCAACTGCAGGACATCAATTCGAAGGAGAAGAATAAAAACCTTAAGTGGCTTGATGTAAGCTCCGTTGGAGAGGGGAGCACCCCTCTCCAACACAAATTACAGTAAAGACCGTTTATACCTGAATTATGAATAAAAAAATGTTTGGAGGAAGTGTATATGAACGGAAAGCATGCAGTAGGAATAGATGTAACAACCAACCTTGATCTCTTGAGAAAAACGGCTCAAATCGTCATGCTTTACTTCTTGATTATTCTTATTTTATCCGAAAGGGCCGATGCTGCGGTATGGGGAGATGTAAATCTTGGGATATACCCTGTGGGCCATATCGTGGCACCAAACGGCCTGACTTATAACCCGCTGTTTCGTCTGGGAGCCGATTTGAACATCGGGACTCGTAACATCTATATTTTCAGCAAAAATTACTTATTTGCTGAGAAGCCGTCTCCAGGTGTGACTACCAACTCAAATCAGGGAAACTTTGATTTCAGTAAGAGAGCATTTGATTTTAAAATTGGTTTGGCAGCCAGGCCTTTCACGGATAACAACCAGTTGGAATTCAGGCTTTGGGCGGTTTCGCTTAATAATCTTAACAGGGGAAAATATCAGGATAGGCCAAGTGGATTTAAAGATGGGGTAGCAGTGGAAACACGGTATTACCTTACCGGGAAAAGGACATGGGGCTATGTAGCAGGAGGATATTACTTAACCAAAGAGCTTGTTCAGTCGAATGGAGAGGCATATAAGCCCGGCATATTTGTTGGTTCAAAGTTGAATTATGACATTCTGGCCGACCCCAAAAAGCTATATGCCTTTATAAATGTAATGGTTGTAAACATGAACGGCCTTTTTAAAGGTGGCTTGGCCTGGAGACCGTTTAAAAAATCTCCTGATACTGAAATACGCTTATCCGAGAGCTGGTACATGAATATCAAAGAGCGGGGTCCAAACCAAAATGCACTATTTTTTGAATTAATACATTATTTCGGATCCAGGTAGTTTAGCTGATATGCTGACTAATCTAAGATGAACCTCCCCGCCGCAGAGATAGCGGGGTATCTTAAAGTCTCCCCTCCCTTGATGGGAGGGGATTAAGGGAAGGGTGAAAACAGCATCTAAATCACCCCCACCCTCGCCCTCCCCCATCAAGGGGGAGGGAAGTATATGGAAACCCCACAGCAGAGACTGTGGGGTATTGAAAACTTAATAAAGAGGTTAAAGATGAAGAAGTCGGGAATGACAATTCTTGTTATCGTTACACTTGTTCTTGTTGCAGTGTTCAGTGGATGCCGGAAGAAAGGCACGTCCTCTGAAAAGAAATCCTTTTTTAATAAGACGCAGCAAACAGTCAGTAAACCTGCGGAACAACCGGTAGCACCTGAAAAAATCCCGTCAGGTGATATTCCGGATACCCAGGCCTTTGTAAAATACTCATCTTCTCAGGGCGGTTATGAACTTGAAGTGCCTGAAGGGTGGGCACGGACAACGAGTGGCATGGATGTAACTTTCACTTACAAGTT
>BDTA01000039.1 GCA_002897935.1 bacterium BMS3Abin08 | reverse complement strand
CCAGGCTTCAGGCCGAAACCATCCGCTCAGTGTACTCCGTTCGACTTGCATGTGTTAGGCACGCCGCCAGCGTTCGCTCTGAGCCAGGATCAAACTCTCATCCTTAGCTGAAACTCTTTGTGTCTTGTTCGGGACCTGCTTTTAAGTTATCAAAGAACAAAAAGCCAAAAGGGCACACTTTCCCTTTTGCTTCTTCAAGCTATCTCTTAATCAAATGCTCCCCGCGATACCTATGGCCATTACGAGCATCTGAGGCTCTTTATTAGGTGGGTACCTTGATAAACGTTTAGGCTTCCCTTTTGACCGTTTAAAGTCTCCGGGGCATGCTCACCACGTTTGCCGCCGGTCCCCTTCTCCTGACTGTTCCCTCAGCTCTTATAACCAGATACGGGTATCGCGGAGAAAACATCTGCGTATTGAACCGTTATACAATAAAACTGAAATTTCAAAAGAACAACCATACTGCCTGGTTATATTAAACAACAAGCACACCGGATAAGTCAAGAGTTAAAAATTCCCGGATACTTAAATATACGGGGTGATTTCACTTGAAAAATATCTTTTTCTTGACATATCACTTAATTAAATCCGTTTTCTTTCCTTTATACAGATCCTCATACATCCTTGCGTTGTCTATTGCTATCCCGCACACCTCGGCAAGAGAACGCACAAAATCGACATCCTCATCCGAAAAATACCTCGGCACGCCTGTAAGTAACCGGAGGACCCCCAGCAGCCTCCCCCTTGCAACTATAGGTAGGGTCAACATGCTCTTTATACCCTCTTCAAACATCTCTTTCTGGTAGATAATCCTCGGATCACTTGCAACATCATGGACTACTACGGGCCTCAGTTGAAGCGCTTCCCTCACATTCACCTCCTCATCTACAGGCCCCCTGTTGAGGTAACCTTCGCTGAGTCCGTATGCAGCAACCAGTTTCAGCCTTTCTCCCCTGCCGTCAAGAAGCCGTATGGTTGAAGCCTTAAGGCCCATAACCTTGGGGAGCTTCCTGACAATCATATCAAGAACTTCGTTGAGATTCAGGGTGGAGCTGACCGTTTTGGTAACCTCTTCAAAAGCCCTTAAATACTCCTTTTCCCTGGAGATCGACATCTCAAAGAGCCTTGCATTGTTGATGGCAATTGCTGCCTGTTCTGCAATCGCAGTTACAAACTTCAGGTCCTCCTCGGTATAGTTTACCGGCTCAGAGGTATACATCCTCAGTACCCCGATAACTCTATTCTTAACACGCAACGGAACGGAAAGGATACTCCTGATACCCTCTTCGATTGCAGCCTCCCTGTACAACGCCTTATCATCCCTCGTAATATCATAAACCGATACCGCCTTCCCGTTGAAGGCATCGTCAATACTTGCATCGGAAAGAACCGGCCCCTTATTGATGTATCCTTCACTCAAACCGTGGCAGGCAGCCACCTTCAGTTGATTGGTATCCTCATCGAGCAAGCGCAGCATGCTTGCTTTGACATTCATGACCTTCACTACATTACTTACTATAAGACCCAGGACTTCGTCAAGTGAGAGGCTGGTGCTTATTGCCTTACAGATATTCTGATAGCTCTGAAGATACACTCTCTTTTCGAATATCTTCTCGGCGCAGCGGGGACACATCCCGTGGGTGAACACACCAAACCCCGCCTTGGTCAGATATATCTCAATATTCTCCCAGCAATCGGTATCCACCCTTATCTTCTTGCACCAGGAACAGATAGGTATAAGATTCTTCTCGGGCATAACTTAAAATCCCATCTCAACGCCGTCTTTGTCAAATTAATATTATTTATTGGTCTATTACACTACCCCTAAAGTTTCCGCAAAAGTGTCCGATAAGAGTTATATAAACTGATAGGCAGACCGGAAGGAACATGAAAGAAGCGGCAAACATAGAACAGGATCCCCTCACTGAAGATCAACACCTTCAGCTCGTGGCTTTCAGGCTTGGCCGGGAGGAATATGCAGTAAATATCCTGAATGTACAGGAGATCAACAGGTTCAGTGATATCACAAGGGTACCGAATGCACCGTTGTATGTCGAAGGAGTGATTAACCTGCGTGGCCGTGTCATTCCGGTCATGAATCTGAGAACACGATTTGATCTTCAGGACAAGACCAGGGACAGAGAGTCGAGGATAATGGTGGTTGATGTTGACGGGATGACATTCGGCATACTCGTCGACAGCGTTACGGAAGTCCTAAGCGTTTCATCCGGCGGGATAAAACCTCCGCCTGCACTGACACCGGACAAGCACTCCGAATATATCAAGGGAATAAGCAAAAACGGTGACAGGCTGATAATTCTGCTGGATCTTGAAAAACTGACCGGCGACAATAAGGGAATCAGATCAGATGGCAACACAAACTAAGCCCATAACAAAAAAGATCAGCAGGCTGAAACAACTCCCCACACTTCCCTTCATCCTGAGGGAACTCTTTGACGTCCTTCAGAATGAGCAGTCCACGTTTGTAGATATCGCACGGGTAATCAAACATGACCAGACGATTACGGAACGCATCCTCAGGGTAGCAAACTCACCGTACTTCGGCCACTCCGGGAATGTCTATACTCTTGAGCAGGCAATCATGTTCCTTGGATACGAACTTGTCAAGGGTATCTGTCTCGGCACATCGGTCTTTAAACTGCTTGACAATGGAAAGAAACGGACGTTCTCAAACCTCTGGAGGCACTCCTATGAGGTGGGTATAATTGCGGCCAACCTGTCCGACCATGTCAGCACCATCGACCCCTCCATATCCTTTGTCTCGGGGCTTCTCCATGACATAGGGAGGGTGGTGCTGCTCACCATCGATATGGAGAGGTACCTCCGCATTATCTCATCAGACGATATAATCCTCGAGGAGGATGACTCCTTCGGCATTGACCATACAATTGCAGGAGCACGGTTTATTGAGAAGGCCCAGCTTCCCGGCGAACTGATACTCTCGGTGAGATACCATCACAGCCCTCATGAAGCACCGAAATACAGGAAGTACGTATCGGTTATAGCCGTTGCCGAGGCCCTGTCAAGAGGGCTTTTTCCCAGGGACGAGGACGATGGAGGGTGGAAAAAAGAACACGATACACTTCTTGATGAACTCGGCCTCGATGAGGAGATGATTAAGAACACCGAAGAAAGGGCGGTCCGGCAGGCCCTCGAAATGAATGAAATGATGGGATGTTAAGATGCCTTTGCTCAGGGCATTATCCGGTGTCTCTGCAGTCTCTTCGGGACATACCACCTCGGCAGGTTGTATGTTATCCCGATCGGTGAGGGTTTTATTCCCTTAAAACGTGAACTTACGATCGGCAACGCATCGGGAACGTAGAGAAACACATAGGGAACATCTTCGGATAGTATCTCCTGTATCCTGAAATACGCCTTTTTCCTCTCAGCCCTGTTGAATGTGCTCCTGCCTTTTTCAAGGAGCATGTCAACCTCTTTATTGCTGTATGAAACAAAATTGAACTCCTTCTCCCCTGTTTTGCTTGAATGCCATATATCGTACTGATCGGGGTCAAGACCTATGGACCACCCGAGGATGACCGCTTCGAATCTCCGCTTGTCTATAAACTCATTAATGAAAGCACTCCACTCAAGGATCCTGATATTGACCTTAATGCCTATCTGTTTCAGCCTCCACTGAATGATTGTAGCGGTCCTCTCCCTCACGGCGTTACCCATATTCGTCAGGATTGTAAACTCAAAGGGAAGACCATCCTTATCAAGGATCCCGTCACCATCCCTGTCCACCCAGCCGGCCTCTCTGAGGAGTTGCTTCGCCCTGTGCGGGTCATATCCGTACCTCTTGACATCCGGATTGTACGGCCAGGTATTCGGGACGTAAGGACCCGTTGCGACTGAACCCAGGCCAAATAAAACGACGTCGATCACCTCCTGTTTATCGATGGCATAGGCAATAGCCCTTCTGACCCTCCTGTCTTTGAAGAAGGGGTGCCTCAGATTAAAGCCGAGATAGGTATAGGCAAAAACGGGATAACGGAATTTTTGGAAGTTCTTCTTGAAGAAGGCCGTTGATGTCTGCTTTGTATACTGTATGGGGGTCAACCCCATCATATCGACACCTCCGGCACGGAGTTCCATAAACATCGTTGCAGGATCGGGTATAATCCTGTAAACATAACGGTCTATATAGGGCCTGCCCTCGAAGTAGTTCTTGTTTGCAAAAAGGGTTATCTTCTGTCCCGGCTCCCACTTCTTGAGAATAAAGGGCCCCATCCCTACGGGGTTTCTGCCAAAGGAACCCCTGGTTATATCCTTTCCTTCAAGGAGGTGCCTGGGAAGCACGGGGAGGTTCCCCCAACTGCTCAGGGCAGGCGCAAAGGGTTTTTTATATGTAACCCTGAAGGTATAGGGATCAAGCACCTCGGCTTTCTTTACCTGAAGGAAGTCCTCTTTATATGCAGTTGGTGTGCCGGCGTTAATTATTGTCCTGTATCCGAACATTACGTCGCGGGCGGTAAATTCAACTCCATCCGTCCATTTCACATCCTTCCTCAGATGGAATGTTATCTGCAGACCGTCCTCGGAGATATCCCAGGACTTTGCAAGGTCGCCAATAATCGTAAGGTCGGTATCATACTTCACGAGCCCGTTGAATATAAGACCGGCCACCTCATGGGAGGCGCTGTCTCCGGCAAGCATGGGGATAAGGATACTCGGTTCACCAATAGATCCCACCACGAGGGTATCCCCATAGTCCCTGCCCTCCGGCCCCCCGGCCCCGGACTCCCTGACATGACCCGAAAAAACCGGGAGCAGGACCAACGCAACCAGAAATATGAAAATTCTCCTTAACATAACCATAAGCCGCTGTTAATTGAAACTACTCATCACCGTTTAATAAACCCGTTCAGACGGGGACCCCTCATCCGTCCCGGCAATCAACCAGATCCGCCCAAAGGGCCTCTCCTGATAGACCCTCAACACCCCGAGCCTCAACAGCTCAAGAAGAGCAAGAAAGGTAACTATAAGGTAGTCCCTCGTATATTCATCCTCAAACACATCCTCGAACCTGATTGCATTACTGCTGTCTATCCGCTCAACTATCAGGTTCATCCTGTCCTTGACGGTGAGGGTCTCTCTTGTAATCTCCACTTCCTCAATAGAGGCCGTGTCGAGGAGCTTTTTGAAGGCCCCGATCAGGTCGTATATATTGACGTCGAAGAGGCATGGCTCCCCTTCATCCTCCGGATCATCAGGCACGGAAGGCTCCCTCCAGACGTAATCAGCCCATGATTCCCGCCTGTCCTTCAGTGCAAGGGCAACGTCCTTGAATGCCTGGTACTCAAGGAGCCTTTCAACCAGTTCTATCCGCGGGTCCTCCCTCTCCTCGGGAGGAATATCTTCATCCACAGGAAGAAGCATCCTCGTCTTTATCTGGATCAGGGTGGCCGCCATCACGAGAAACTCTCCCGCAATATCGAGATTCAACTCCTTCATCAACTCAAGATAGTCAAGGTACTGACGGGTAATCCCGGCAATGGGAATATCATAGATATCAATCTTGTTCCCGCTTATAAGGTGCAGAAGAAGGTCGAGCGGACCTTCAAAGAGAGGCAACCGCACTTTGTATCCCTTCCCGTCCATTTTGGAATTATACATTAATTAGTGTCTGTGTATAAACTGCCATTTTTATTTTTGTCATGCCCCGAAGGCATTCGGGACATCCGGAACTTATTGAAAAGACCGGATTCCGGCTTAAGGACTGCCGGAATGACGGATAGAGAGACTGACTTTATACACGGCCTCTACTTGAAGTCTGTGTATAAATTACAGTGCACCTTGCCGAAAGCCCCGACCTTTGGTAGGAGAGCTTGACAGTCATTTGTCATTCCCGCAATCCCGAACGCATTCGGGAGTCGGGAATCCTTACTTAAAGAACGATTCCGGACAAGCCGGAATGACAGAAAAAGGACCGCTCTGCGCTCTGCCCTATGCGCTTTGAACGATTCCGGACAAGCCGGAATGACGGAATAACGGCAACTGTTTGACTTTATACACAGATTCTACTTATATGCCGGACCGGCGAGCACCAGGGAGGCATTTATGCCCCCGAACCCGAAAGAGTTGGTTATGGATACGCCGGCATCCAGCGGGGTGGCGACGGTAACCACCTTCAAATCCTCCCCATCATCCGTTTTTTCAAAGTTTATCGTTGGGGGCACAACTCCACTGTAGATACCCATGGCTGTAGTCGCCACCTCAAAGGCGCCTGATCCAGCAAGCATATGTCCCGTCATCGACTTATTAGCCGTTACCGCAACCCCTCCTCCGGAGACCGCCCTGATGGCCTCCGCCTCCACCCGGTCGCCGGCCCTGGTAGAGGTCCCGTGGGCATTCACACAGACAACATCCGAAGCGCAGGCCCCGGCCTCCTTCAGTGCCCTCATCATCACCTCCACTTCTCCCTCAAGGGATGGTGCGGTCTGACTCACGGGAGAGGTGATATTCGAATACCCCCTGATCTCTGCATATATCCGTGCACCCCTGTTTAAGGCGCTCTGCCGTTCTTCAAGTATCACGACAGAGGCCCCCTCGGACAGAACAAACCCGTCACGCTCACTGTCAAAGGGACGGCTCGCCGTATAATCACTCCCCTTTGACAGCACACCCATCCTGCCATAGCCCTCGACACAGGTCATGCAGATAGGGGACTCGGCGCCACCTGCAACGGCAACATCCCCGTACCCCGTACTGATTAGCCTGAAGGCCTCTCCTATGGCAATTGCACCCGATGCACAGGCAGAAGAGATACCCATGCCATATCCGAAGAGTCCCAGCCGCATGGATACGTATGAAGCCGCCATGCTCACAGTTGTCGAAGGCATCAGATAGGCGGAAAAGGATCTTCCCCCTGTAATCCGGCCTACCAAGGCATCCTCAATGCCCGATATCCCCCCCCTGCTTGATCCGATCAGCACCATTGTATCCCTGTCGACCTCCAGTGATGCATCCTTTACGGCCTCAAGGGTTGCGCCAAGGGCCATCCGGACAAACCTGTCAACGCGTCTTAACTCCCTGGAGTCCATAAACCCGAGAGGATCAAACCCTCTGACTTCACCGGTAATCCTCCATGGAAGGGCTTCCGCCTCAGCTCTCCCTGAAATTCCCAGCCCGGACTCACCCCTTATCAGGGAGCGCCAGGACGCGGGAAAATCCGTGCCAAGTGGGGTCACGGCTCCCAACCCCGTTATTACCACTCTTCTTCTTTTTTCAGCCATGAAATACAGACGCCTCCACGTTGATGTTATATGGATCAGATGAAATTATACCACAGCACGGCGGGTATCAATAACACACGAACCGAAACATACATACCTGAAGGAGACCGGCATGTGATCCCCTGACAAACAACCATAAACCCGCCGGGACCTCCCGATGTGCCTGAACGTTCCATGTTCTGGTTTTTCTTTATTGTCATGTAATATAATAAAGGCCGTATTGTCGTGAAGTTCACTGCGTGAAAGGCGGGGCTTCCGATATAATCTATCTATTAATTTATATCAGGCCTTGCGAATTGGCCGTGTCCGGTTTATCTTCCGAGACATGCATTTTAAAAAATATGAACCAGCTCCGCATCATTAGTTAGAGTCTGTGTATAAACTGCCGTTTTTTATTTTTGTCATGCCCGAAGTCTGTAGTCGGGTATCCAGAAGTTACTGAAAAGACTGGATTCCGGCCCAACAGACCGCGGGAATGACGGCTCTATTGTTGATTTTATACACAGACACTATTTAGTGTCTGTGTATAAAGTCGAACAGTTGCCGTTATTCCGTCATTCCGGCTTGTCCGGAATCTGTCTTTAAAAAGGATTCCCGACTCTCCCGAATGCGTTCGGGATTGCGGGAATGACAAATAACCGTAGTTTATACACAGACACTAATTAGAGTCTGTGTGTAAACTGCTGTTTTTTATTTTTGTCATGCCCCGAAAGCGTTCGGGACATCCGGGACTTATTGAAAAAAATAGATTCCGGCTTAAGGACTACCGGAATGACAGATAGAGAGACTGACTTTATACACAAAAGAGCCGTTCGATTTAGGTTACAATATGGATTCAAGAGATGAAGATATAAAGACTTATATCCAAATCCTGCAAAAACAGGAAAAACCCACTTTAAAGGAGGTCTTATGATCAAGGCATACTATGATAAAGATGCAAACCTTGATGCATTGAAGGGGAAAAAGATATGCATCATGGGCTACGGCAGCCAGGGACATGCCCATGCCAACAATCTCAGGGACAGCGGCATGGATGTAATAGTCGGTCTCAGGAAGGGCGGGAGCTGGGAAAAGGCAGAGGCATCGGGGTTTACCGTTATGACACCCGCCGAGGCCTCGAAGGTTGCCGATATCATCATGATTCTCCTCCCCGACGAACTGCAGGCGGACATCTATAACAGGGCGATTGCTCCCAACATGAACAACAGCGCCTACCTTGCCTTTGCTCATGGATTCAATATCCACTTCGGACAGATCGTGCCGCCGGCCGAAACAAACGTCTTCATGGTTGCCCCCAAAGGCCCCGGACACCTCGTCAGGAGTGAGTACACAAAGGGAAGCGGTGTGCCCTGCCTTCTTGCCATTCATCAGGATCCATCAGGTAATACCAGAGAGATAGGGCTCGCCTACGCATCGGCAATCGGCGGTGGAAGGGCGGGAACACTGGAAACCTCATTCAGGGAAGAGACGGAAACAGACCTCTTTGGCGAACAGGTCGTCCTCTGTGGGGGCCTGACCGCCCTGATACAGGCGGCTTACGAGACACTTGTGGAGGCAGGCTATGCCCCGGAGATGGCGTATTTCGAGTGCCTGCACGAGGTGAAGCTCATAACCGACCTCATCTACGAAGGGGGTATAGCAAACATGCGTTACTCCATAAGCAATACCGCCCAGTACGGCGACCTTACGAGGGGGCCGAGGGTGATAGATGAATCGGTAAAGGCAGAGATGAAGAAGATCCTTTCCGAGATACAGTCAGGCCGGTTCGCCCGTGAGTGGATGCTCGAGTGCAAGGCAAACAAGCCCGTCTTTAACGCCCTCACAAGAGAAGGAGAGAGACATCCCATCGAGGATATAGGCAAAAAGCTCCGCGCCATGATGCCGTGGATGAAAAAAGAGAAGCTCGTTGACAGATCGAAGGCCTGATCAAAGGGGCAGGAGTTCAACAGGGGGGCAGCCCCCCCCTGCTCCCCGTCAATTACCTCCCGGACTCGAAATCCTCTCATTGATCTTCTCTTACCTTTTAATCCTGGCCACGGGTCTTTTTTTTTCCACAGTCCTTGAAGCAGCAGCGGACGCCCCGGTCAGGGTCGGGTACGAAGGCAAATCCGGGGCCGGAATTACAGAGATACGGAGAATCTATCCCCAGGTTAAAAAAGAGGTTGAGGAAACACTGCAATGGAAACTGAGTTATTCCCCCGAGATACTGCTTTATCAGGACAGCAGAAAATTCCGGAAGCTTGTTAACAGTGATATAGTGGTGGCTGTCGCCGTGCCGCAGAGGAGGCTTATTGTAATCGACTATCAGAGGACCGACAGGAACCCCTTTGCCCTCAGGTCCACCCTCAAACACGAGGTCTCCCATCTTGTTCTCCATGACCATATTGAGGGGTCTCTTCTGCCGAGATGGCTCGATGAAGGCGTCTCACAGTGGATAAGCGACGGGGTATCCGAACTCCTCACGAACATGAAATCGTCATCCCTCAACAATGCAGTGCTCTCCGGAAGGATAATCCCCCTGGTTCGGCTCGACGGTTCATTCAGGGGAGACCCCGGGACCATCGCCCTTGCCTATGCGGAAAGCAAAAATATCGTTGAGTTCATCCGGAAGAAATACGGCAGCGACGGCTTACTCTCTATTCTCAGACTGCTGGGGCAGGGAAAGACAATAAACGAAGCCGTAGAAGGGGCGCTCAAGATACCCCTGCATGAACTCGGGAGGAGATGGATGGTGTCCCTCAAGAGGGAGGATTCCCTGATCACCTTTGTGAGCAACTATATATACGAAATACTCTTCCTTTTCGCCGCCCTCCTCACTATTGTCGGTTTTGTCAGGCTGGTTATTAAAAGGAGGCAGTACAGGGACACGGAGTGAAGGTATGCGGGTATAGTGAAAACGGGTTAAAAAACCCGCACACGCACCCCCTGAACCGTCCGATATCCATTCCCGGGACAAAGAGATGAATTGATGAAATCCCACCCACTCTGTTATCGTATTTATACATGGAAGAACTGCTCGAAATCGTTAACGAAGAAGGCAGGGTCATCGGCACTGCCCTGAGGTCCGAGGCACATGGCAATAACAGCCTTCTTCACCGGGTTGTCCATGTTATTGTCACAAACAATGCAGGGGACATCTTCCTTCAGAAGCGTGCAGCTACAAAGGACGTGGCTCCGGGCAAGTGGGACACCTCCGTAGGAGGACACGTCGATGCAGGCGAGTCGGTAGAAGAGGCGCTAAGAAGGGAAATGACGGAAGAGCTTGGTGTCCCTGACGGAGAGGTCGTGTTCCTTTACAGGTACATCCACTCCAACCCCTACGAGTCTGAACTTGTCTATACCTATCGATGTAGGAACGGGGGGCCTTTCCGTTACAGCAGGGACGAGATAGACGAGGTCAGGTTCTGGCAGGTGGATGAGATCAAACGGGAGATCGGCAAGGGCATTTTTAGTGACAACTTTGAAGACGAGTTTGATATGTTTACAAAACTGGAGGACACTTATGATTTCTGAACGTGCCGGGAGAGTGAAGCCCTCTCCAACGATCGCAATGGACTCAAAAGCAAAAGAGATGAAGGCCCGTGGAGTGGATGTAATCAACTTCGGTGTGGGGGAACCTGACTTTGACACGCCTGAACACATCAAGGATGCGGCTATACGGGCGTTGAGGGAGGGGAAGACAAAATACACCATCGTAGACGGAATACCCGAGCTGAAAGACGCCATTATAGGGAAACTCGAGAGTGACAACGGTCTGAGTTATTCCCGGGACGAGATAATCGTCTCCTGTGGGGCAAAGCACAGCCTTTACAATATTGCACAGGCGTTGTTAAGCCCGGGTGACGAGGTAATCATCCCCTCGCCCTACTGGGTCTCCTACCCGGCACAGGTCCTCCTCAATGACGGGACCCCGGTTATTGCCGGGACTACCGAGGAGGAGGGCTTTGTTATTAACCCCGATGCACTGATCCCGCTGATAACCCCAAGGACCAGGGCAATCATCCTGAACTACCCGTCCAATCCTACAGGCCTTACATATGACAGGGCAATCCTCGAACAGATAGGGTCAATTGCATTAAAGCACAACATCTATATCATCTCCGATGAAATTTATGAAAAGCTCCTGTACGACGCCACGGAACACACAAGCATTGCTTCCCTTTCCGGGGATATAAAGGCAATGACGATCCTCGTTAACGGCATCTCCAAGTCGCATGCCATGACCGGTTGGAGGATAGGGTATACAGCCGGTCCCGCTGAGATTATAAAGGCGATGAAGAAGATACAGAGCCAGTCCACCTCAAACCCTGCATCCATTTCCCAGTGGGCTGCAGTTGAGGCACTGACGGGCCCGCAGGACTTCATGGAAGAGATGATCAGGGAGTTTGACATAAGGAGGAGATTCCTCGTTGATGAACTCAACAGGATGGAAGGCGTGAGTTGCATGATGCCTAAAGGTGCGTTCTATGCGTTCCCGAACATCAAGGGGCTCCTGGGCGGAAAGATGGGTAACGGCATAATCGACGATTCCTCCGCCCTTGCCTTTTACCTGCTTGATGAGGCAAAGGTGGCGCTTGTACCAGGCAGTGCCTTCGGAGCAGAGGGCTATATCAGGATCTCCTACGCAACATCGATGGAAAACATACAGGAGGGCCTCAACAGGATCAGACATGCACTTGCGGAAAACTCATAGGCCCCCGGCATGAAAGAAAAGGTCCCCTTCAGGTCGGGTTATGTATCCATCATCGGCAGGCCCAATGTCGGGAAATCCACGCTCCTTAACAGCGTTCTTGGTGAGAAGGTGGCTATAGTCACGGCAAGGCCACAGACCACCCGCAACAGGATCGTTGGGATAAAGACGCTCGAAAATGCCCAGATAGTTTTTATTGATACCCCCGGCATACACAAACCGAGGGAGCGGCTCGGGGAATTCATGTTCGGTGAGGCGATGGGGAGTATCAGGGATGTGGATATCGTCCTCCTTATGATAGAGCCCGGACCGCCCGGCAGGACGGAACTTGATATTCTCGGCACACTCTCAAAGCTGTCAGAGAAAAAAACAGCAGGGAAAGATGCCTCAACCCCGGCGGTCTTCCTCCTCGTTAACAAGATAGACAGGGTAAGGAAACAGGAAATACTGCCTGTTATCGCAGAATTCAATTCCCTGTTCACCTTTGATGAAGTGATACCTGTCTCTGCGCTGAAGGGAGACGGCCTTGATCTCCTCTTACAGTCGATAGTAAAACACCTCGGGCAAGGACCGAAGTACTACTCCGACGATATATACACCGACCAGCTTGAGCGCTTTATGGTCTCCGAGCTAATTCGCGAAAAGGTCATGACCTTCACAGAGGAGGAGATACCGTATTCGGTGGCCGTGGAGATCACGGGCTGGGAGGAAAAGAAGAAGCTGATAATCATATATGCAAACATTTATGTTGAAAAAGAGAGTCAGAAAGGTATTATAATAGGCAAAAGAGGGCAGATGCTGAAGAGGATAGGTTCTGCATCGAGGAAAGAGATCGAGATGCTTCTTAACACCAGGGTTTTTCTGGAACTGCGGGTCAAGGTCAAGGAGGGCTGGAGAAAAAAGACATCCGCCCTCAGGGAATTGGGGTACATGTAAATGCTGATACAGATGAAGGTTGAGGGTCTCCTGTTTGACCCCAGAAGCGGAATGTATATCCTCCTCCTCAAGGAAGTGGACGGGGTGTAGACACTCCCGATCTGGATAGGCAAGCCCGAGGCTGACTCGATCGCTCTCGCCCTCGGCCGCGTTGCAACCCCCAGGCCGTTGACCCACGACCTGGTGAGAAACATACTGAACACACTCGATATAAGCATCTCGCGAATCGTTGTTACCGACATCATAGACAACACCTACTACGCCATCCTCTACATGACCGACGGTGACCAGGAGATCCCGATTGACTCAAGGCCAAGCGATGCAGTTGCTATCGCACTCCGGGTGGATGCACCCATCTTTGTTGAAGAGGACATAATCGAGAAAAGACACCCTGACGAACTTGAGGAATGGCTCAAGAACCTCAAACCGGAGGATTTCGGTAATATAATGTAATATCGTGTCAACCCTGTAATGTCGGGGTGTTCGAATCGTCATTCCCGCTACGCCGGGAATCATACTTCTCCTGGATTCCGGACAAGCCGGAATGACAATTTAGAGTCGACGCGACAGTAGACTGAATCATCGAGACCCGGGGATGCAACGCCAGGCCGGAGAAAGGCATAGTGATGTTAAAGAGGACCGAGGGGATAGTTATCAAGAATAAGCCGATGCGTGAAGCCGATCTCATCGTAACATACCTGACCAGGGACTATGGGATCATGAACCTCTATGCAAAGAGTCCGCGCAAGGTGGGGAGCAGGTTCGGGAGCAGTCTCGAACCTGTCACATACTCGAGGATTGGGTTTTTCGGCAAGGAACAGACAGGCCTTCCCCGCCTGACACAGTCTGATATCATAAAACCCCATCACGGCCTCCGCGATTCAATAAAGGTCTTTGTTCCCCTCTCGGAGATGCTTGAGCTGTCCCTCCGCCTCCTCCCTGAAAGGACCAACAGCAGGGCAGCCTTTTCACTGCTTCTCAACTCCCTTTCGGCAATCGAGAAAGAACCGGATAACCCCCTCCATTCGATATACTATAAGATCAGGCTCCTCCAGATTACGGGATTTGCACCAAAGCTTCACCTCTGCGGCAGGTGCGGCGGCGATGCCGACCTCTTTTTCCTCAGCGAAGGAGCCGTTTTGTGCAGCAGGTGCAGGCCGGGACCGGGCAGACATGTGCTGGTCTCCCCGCCCATGAAAAAGGTCTATCATTACCTCTCGAGGGTCAGGGCATCAACCATAGGGAGGCTGAAACTCGGAACCGATGTTATACACGGACTTGAAGCACTCATGGATTCTCATATAAACTATACTGTAGTCGATAATCTGAAAACAAAGGCATACATGCAGGTGACCGCTGATGAAGGATAAATGGGAGACTTTGAAGGACATCTTTTCAATCCAGGAGAGGGTCAATAAACTCTTTGACGATATAATGACCGGCGGGCAAGGCAGCGGGCATGACTGCTCTGTCTCATGGTCTCCACGAGTGGATATCTACGATACCGATCAGGAATTCATTGTAAATGCCGAGTTGCCCGGGATCCATCAGGACGATATTGAAATCAAGGTCGAGGGCGACCTCCTCATCATAGGCGGCTGCAGGCCCCTTGCATCGGACACCTCTAATGAAGAGGGGAAGTACCACATGATCGAGAACAGCTATGGTTCTTTCAGGCGTACCTTCAAGCTGCCGGAAAGCGTGGATCAGCCGGGGGTCAACGCGGTGCTCCAGGACGGGATCTTAAGGATCACGCTGCCGAGAAGGAACAAACCCGAAATAAAACACATCCCGATTGAGTGATGAGATGAGGAGACAATGATCAGCGCCTGGTTCGGACATTTCCTGGATAAACCCCTTGAACCGCTGGCAAGACATGTAAGGGTTACACCGAATTTCTTCACGGTAACGGGATTTCTGATAACCTCGGCTGCAGCCATAACCATACCCCTCGACCACAGGCTCGGGGGCGTACTGATACTCGCCGGCGGCGCCTTTGATATCCTTGACGGAGTTGTGGCAAGGACCAACGGCAAAGAGACCGACTTCGGCGCCTTTCTCGACTCCCTCCTTGACAGGTACTCCGACGCATTCATCCTCATCGCCATTGCATGGCTCATGCTTCTCGATGGTAAAAACACGGCGGCCGTTCTGAGTATAGGGACTCTTGTCGGTGCATTCCTGGTCAGTTATGCAAGGGCACGGGCCGAGGGCCTGGGGTTTGATTGTCATACCGGCCTGATGGAAAGACCGGAGAGAATTATACTCATCTCAGCAGCATGTATCTCGGGCTATTTCGTACCGGTTTTATGGATCCTGTTTATCCTTACCCACCTGACGGTTATACAGAGAATACTCCATGTAAGGAGGCTGTCCTCAAAATAACATCCCCGGCACAAAGGAGGGTGATCTACCCCTCAGCCTGTCCTTCTTCTTTCCTCTCCTCAGAGATCTTTGCCAGTTTTTTCTCGAGTTCCGCCAATCTCTTCCTGTCAGAGCGTCTCTGCCTTGCCTTTTTCAGAATTGAAGACAGGGATATAAGCAGGCCGGTGAGGAGTCCTGAAACAAACGTTATGGACAGCATAAAAGAAAGAGGCCAGATGAACTCCCAGCCCAGGAACCTGAGCGTCACATCGGCCATATTCTGAAAGGCAAAGAGCACTACCCCTAAAGTAATGAGGAGCGCAAGAATGATAAAAAACTGCATAGCTTCCTCCTTTACGAGGATGCCGGCTGAATGCCGGCTATCTGAATAAAATGCTCAGCTCGCAGTTAGCGAGCGAATGTAAGTTGAATAGTTCATTATCCTTACATTTGCATGCTTGTCTAAGCATGAAACATATTCCTTACCCGGAAGCCCCGACCTTTGGCCGGGGAGCTTCACTGAAATGAATGGGAACTCTTCATAAGCAGGCCCACACCGAGATAGGTAAATAATACCATCAAGTAACCAACTATTCCAACAGCGGCAATCCTCCTGCCGCGCCACCAGGGTCTGAACCGGAGATGGAGATACAGGGTATAAACAAGCCAGATAAGCACAGTCCATATCTCCTTCGGCGTCCAGAGCCAGTAAGTCCCCCATGCAAGATATGCCCATATCCCGCCAAAGACCATGGAGAGGGAGAAGAGGAGATACCCGATAAGAATGGCCCTGTACTGGAGTCCTTCGGCATTATCGTCGTTTCTGAATACATGGAGGCCCAGCACCGCCCCTATGCCGAAGAGTCCATAGGAGAAGAACGACAGCACCACATGAAGTTCAAACCAGTATGTCTTCAGGACAGGGGGCAGGGGTGTATCCACACCCGGAGATAGAAACCCCGCCAAGGAGAAAACGGCTGAAATCAGCGCAACCGCCTCAAGAAACCACCTCATCTCCTTTCTGACCTGCTGAAAGGGGATGGCAAACAATGCGGTGGATAAAGAGAGAAACAACAGGGTGTCATGAAGCCCCACAAGGGGAATCCTCCCCAGGAGTGCACCCCTGTAGAGCAGGTATCCACCCTGGAGTGTGACCGCAACATACAACAGCGGCCTCCGGAATATGCTGAAGAGGAAAAGGGGAATGGGCAGGAAGGCTATCAAGGTTATCATGGAAAGACCTTGCCGGGGTTCAATATATTACCATTGTCGAAAAGCCTCTTGATTCCCCGCATCAGATCCATCTCCCGATGTCCTATCTCCATGTTTATGTAATCCGCTTTTGTCAGTCCGACCCCGTGCTCTCCTGATATGGTGCCCCCAAGCCTCAGGGTCTCGGTGAATATGTCCTTTACAAGCCCGTGTCCCCGTTCATACTCCTCCCTGTCCTCCTCGTCAACCATTATATTCACATGAATATTACCGTCACCTGCGTGACCAAAGCTGATTATTCTTATGCCGCTGCGCTCCGACAGACTCCTCAGGTATGTGAGCATACCGGGTATTTCGCTCCTCGGCACCACTATATCCTCGTTTATCTTGGTCGGAGAAACCCTGTTTATTGCGGAAGGAACCGCCCTCCGGCTTTCCCAGAGGCGTTCCCTGTCTCTCGTATCCTCTGCAACACTGACATCGCCGCCAAGCCCCCTGCACAACTCGACTACCCGCTCGGACTGCCTCTGTACAGCCCGGTGGTCTCCGTCAAGTTCAATTATAAGGAGGGCCTCTGCATGCCCGAGACCGGAGGGCCTGAATTCCTCAACCGCCGCGATTGCATCCCTGTCCATAAACTCGAGGGTCCTGGGCATTATCCCTTCCGAGGTCACCCTTGAAACAGCCTCCCCCGACGCCCTCAGATCATCAAAAGAGACAAGCAGGGTTATAATATCCTCCGGCTCGGGAAGTATCTTCAGTCTCACCTTCGTAATTGCGGCAAGTGTCCCCTCTGAACCCACGAGAAGGCTTGTAAGGTCATAACCGACTACACCCTTGGGGGTCTTCACCCCGGTATTTATCAGGCTTCCATCGGCAAGAACGGCCTCCAGAGACATGACGTAATCCCCTGTTACACCATATTTTACAGCCCTTGGTCCACCTGCGTTTTCAGCCACATTACCACCGATTGTGCAGAAGTTCATACTTGCAGGGTCGGGGGGGTAGAAGTATCCGTGTACGGCAAGCTCCCTCTGGAGATTACCGTTAATCACACCGGGCTCGACAACAACACTCAGGTTATCCGTGTCGATCTCGAGTATCCCCGACATCCTCTCAAAACTCACGACAATCGCACCCCTGGCCGGCACGGCGCCCCCCGTCGTACCGGTACCTGCCCCCCTGGGGACTATCGGAATCTTCCGGTCACTGGCAAACCTTGAGAGCCTCACAACATCATCGACACTCTCAGGCCATACCACTGCACGGGGCTTTCCCTCTATCCGGGATGCGTCAAAGCCATAACAGATCAGGTCCTCCGGGGCGGTACTGATCTTTGACTCACCTATAACCCGACTAAGTCCCTTCATGTCTCCATAAACGGCCAGGCCCTCCGACCAAAGGTCGGGGCGCAAGGTGCATTGTAAATCACTGTAAACACCTCTTATCCATGCTCACCCGAAGGATCCGGAAGAATCCGATCAGACAAACTCCATAGAAAGGACATTGGAAACCCCCGGCTCCACCATCGTTATACCATAGAGATAATCCGTACCCTCCATGGTGATCTTGTTATGGGTGATCACAATAAACTGGATATTCCTGGCCAGTTCCCTGAGCAACTCCCTGAACCTTACCGTATTGCTCTCGTCAAGCGGGGCATCGGCCTCATCAAGTATACAGAGGGGTGACGGCTTCAGGAGAAACCCTGCAAAGAGGAGCGAAACCGCCGTGAGGGCCTTCTCACCTCCGGAGAGGAGGTTCAGGTTCTGAAGTTTTTTACCCGGAGGCTGCACCACGATATCTATCCCCGACTCGAGTATATTATTCTCCTCCGTCAGTCTCAGTTCTGCAAACCCGCCACCGAAGAGGAGCTTGAAGACCTCGTTGAACTTTGTTCTCAGTGAGTCAAAGGCATCCCCGAGCATCTTCCTCGTGGTCTTGTTTATCCTTGTAATCGCCTCCTGGAGTTCCTCAATGGAAATTACAATATCGTCATACTGACTCTTAAGAAATTCATACCGCTCCGTCAGTTCACTGTGCTCCTCAAGTGCCCCAAGATTGACAGGCCCCATGGCGTCTATCTTTTCCACAAGCTCATCCGCCGCCGTTTTGTCCTCTTCCCCATCGAAACCATCAAGGGGTACATCCTCCTCCCGGATATCCACACCATACTTCTCACTGAGCCCCTTCACCAGGGAGGATATGCCGATTGACAGTTCCGTGCGCAAAAGGTCCCTCTCATGTATCTTCCGGCTGATCTCCCCGAGTTCCTTTCTCAGCCCTGTTATTTTCTCCTCCTCGGCTATCAGCGTCTCTTTCCTCAGCCTGATTGCGTCCCGCCGCTGTGTTATTTCCTTCCTCAGGGAATCAGCCTCAACAACCATACCCCTGAGGCGCCCCTCAACTTCCTCTATGCCCCTTCGCTTCTCGTCGATCTCCTCCCCCCTGATCTTAATCATTTCGACGGCCTGGGACTCCTTGCGGTCAAGCGCCTCTATTTCGTTCCGGAGCCCCGTCCTCTCCCTCTCCATGGAGCGGAGCCTCTCGGAGTATCCATGTATCTCCACCTTTATGTCATTGATCGCCTGGCGCCGTGAATCCACATCCACTCTCTTCAGGGCGATATCCTCCTGAAACACCGCAAGTTGCTCCTCCACCCCGTCCCTTTTATCCTGCATTACCCTTACCTCTTCTCGCTTACCGTCGGCATCCCTCTGAAGTTCCCCTATTTCCCGCTCCAGTTCCTCAAGCTCAATCCCGAGAAACTCTCCCTTTTTCCGGAAACGGTCCCTTTCCTCCTCAAGCCTTCGCTCAGAGGCCTCAAGTCCGCTTATTTCCTTCTCCAGAGATACAATTTCGGCCTCAACCACCTTCAGAGACTCCCGCACCCCCTCCACCTGAGCCTCAACTCCTGTAATCTCACCGTCTGTTTCCCCGAGATCCGACCTCTTCGCATCTATGGTCTCAGCAATATCCCTTATCTCTCTTCTCAGCCTCAGGATACCGGACCCGCTGCCACAGAGAACAACGTTGTCTCTCTCGAGGACTTCGCCATCTCTTGTCACAACCTTCATGTCTTCAGGCAGCGTCCGGCCGTCGAAGAGCCTGTATGCTGCATCCAGGTCATCTACCAGCACGTAGTTGTGAAGGAGGGCGCTCAGAAGAGGAAAATGCCTGTTGCTCTCTTTAAGAACTTCATGGAGGGGGACTGCACCCTCCCCGTCAATTGCCGGAATATCCCTGAGAACCGCATCTGATCC
The DNA here is from genome assembly GCA_002897935.1 of bacterium BMS3Abin08. Classification (NCBI taxonomy): domain Bacteria; species bacterium BMS3Abin08. Next base: position 11,312 of record BDTA01000039.1, on the reverse strand, counting down.
TTCAGAGAGGAGAATGGCCGTCCTTGGAAGATCATGCTCCCTGACAAGAGAGACGGATCTCCTGATGTCATCCCGCGTTGATACTATGAACCCCATAATCTTCTCCGACAGTGCGGCCTCAACCGCCCTCTCATACTCCTCTTCGACCTCTATCACCTCGGAGAGCAATGAGAGCAGATGAACCCCTTCCTGCCTGAACCTCTCCACGTCTATACTGCCCCTGACCATCTCCTGCAATGATGCCATCCTGGAATCAAGGGAAGCTATCTCCTCCCTGAGTTCCGACTTCTTTTTTCTCAGCTCTTCAAGCCTGTCCACACACCGGGACATCTCATCGTTAAGGCCCCTTCTTCTTCCATGCAGATCCTGAAACCCCTCCCGCCTGGCACTAATCTCGACAAGGACACCTTCAATCTCCAAACCGAGTTCTTCCGCACGTCTTTCAGCCTCTTCCTTTTCCCTGCCGACACTGGATGCCTTCTTCTGCATCTCCTCATGTCTCACCTCAAACCTGCCAAGCTCATTCTTCAGAAGACCAAGGGAATCGGTCAGGGCAAAGAGTTCTTTCCTCCTGTCGTCAATATCCCGCTCCAGTGATTCCAGGTCCTCTTCAAGGGTGGTCAGGTCTGCTTCCTGCTGAAGAATGCTCTCCCTGAGTGAATCGATCGTCGTCTTCAACAGGGTATCCTTTCCGCTTAACTCGGTCAGCCTGTCCTGCTTCCCGGCCCTCTCGGCCTTTATCTCCTCAATCTGTTCGGTAAGGGAAGCGATCTGCCCTTCGAGGTGTTCAAGATCCCTCCTGTGAACAGCGCCCCTCTGCTCGTGGAAACTAATCCCCCTCTCCATTTCCTGAAGCCTCTCAACGACCTTATCAATCTCACCCTCCCGTTCCACAATCTCGATTCTCTCCTGCTGGATTGCATTCTCCCGCTCGGTGATGGCCGCTGTCTTTTCTACCTCACCGGCAGTGAGGAGGTCGAGTTCCGCCCTGATCTCCCCGAGTTTCTTCTCTGAAACAACATACTCCCTCTTTGAAACCCTCAGTTCAATCTCCCTGAGGGAATCCACGTACTGCTTGTACCTCTGCGCCTTCTTTGCCTGCCGGTTTAATGAGTTGAGCTGTCGCTTCACTTCCGATATGATATCGTCTATTCTCTGGAGATTCAGCCGGGATGATTCCAGTTTATTCTGTGCTTCAGCCTTCCTCACCTTGTACTTCATAATACCCGCCACCTCTTCAATAAGAAACCTTCTCTCGATGGGCTTTGCATTTATGATCTCCCCTATCCGTCCCTGTTCCAGAATGGAATAGCTCCTCATCTCAAGCCCTGTATCGAGAAACATCTCCCTGATGTCCTTAAGTCTGCATATCCGGCGGTTTATCAGATACTCGCTCTCCCCCGAGCGGTACAGTCTTCTTGAAACGGTTATTGTCCTCCCTTCGTTGCCACCATTGCCCTGTTCCTCGGGTAACGAAATATAGAGGACCACCTCGGCCATGCCCCGGGCTTTTTGGGTCTGGGACCCGTTGAATATAACCTCCTCCATCTTGTCCCCTCTCAGGATCCTTGCAGACTGTTCACCAAGCACCCACCTGAAGGCATCCACGATATTGCTCTTGCCGCAGCCGTTGGGGCCGACAATACAGGTTATACCCGGATGGAAGGTGAAGACGGTCCTTTCAGCAAAAGACTTAAAGCCTGTAAGTTGCAGTTTCTCAATCTTCATGAAACACCTCTTTTACAATAGGGGAGGGGTATTTAATCCCCGACGCTTTTTCACAGGCCGGGGAAGCCCCCTCTTTCGTAATTTAAAATTTAAAGCAAAAATCCTGATTCTGAAAGATTTGATGAACCATAGAGACACGGAAAAAGCTAAAAACGCCGTATCAGGAAACCTGATCCCGCCACCGGAGTTAAAGTCCGGGGGCTCGAACTCACGACAGTTGATTATACCCCCATATCGACAACTCAGGCAAGACCCTGCATTAAACATCACTTCAGCTATGCAGCCACGCCGAAAAACTCAAGTTCTTGTCCACATTTGCCGATAAAGTAATGTACCATGACACAAAGTGACCCGAACCGGTGAATGAAGCACTCCTGGGGGGAGAGATCTCAGGTGTCCGGCGCCAAAGGCCGGGGTTATTGTAATTCGAACGTGCCGGACCCGGCAAGGACCGGAAAATCAGTCCGCTAAGAGAAAGAAACCAACGGAAATGGCGTTGATAAGGATAACGTTTTTAATAGAGACCATGCTGACCATCTCAGGTCTTCTGTTCACAATCCCGGCATACGGAGGAGAGGGGGTTAATCTCGTCGTTGCCGTCGACACCTCGGGCAGCATGAGATATTCAGACCCGCGTGATCTAAGGTCGGACTCGGTAAGGCTGATCACGGAGCTGCTCCGCCGGAACGACAGGCTTTGCCTGATCGCCTTTGACGAAGATGCCCGTGTTACGTTGCCCCTTGAAGCCGTTAAAAAGGCCCGGAGCAGCCTGAAGAAGACAAGAAAAGGAACACCCTCATCAGGGAGACTCACAAACATATATGAAGCGCTCCGCAAGTCCTATGCCGTCCTGTCCGAACCCGGCGCCGGAGGGGGAGCGATCATCCTCCTTACCGACGGCAGGATGGATCTCGGCTCAGGGGAAAGGGACGCTGAATTGAAACGGAAAGTGATTGAAGAACTCCTCCCCAGGATCAGAAAGAGCGGCATAAGAGTCTATACGATCGGCCTGTCAGGAAGACCGGACAGGGACTTTCTCGACTCCATTGCCGCGGCTACGGGTGGGCTCTTCTATCCCCTTGATAAGGGCCGGTCAATGCATATCGCCTTTGCCGACATCCTCAATGATATACGAACAGCCGACATGCTTCCCCTCCGTGACAGGCGGTTCCATGTAGATTCCTCCGTTGAGGAAATCAAGATAATTGCCACAAGGGCAAACCCCGGCAGGGGTATTGCTATTGAGTTACCCGACAGGACGATAATAACCAGCGGGGACCATCCGGAAACAACATACTGGTACGGTGCAAAGCTCTTCGACGTGATCATACTCCATGAACCCCCGACAGGCACATGGAAAATACACTACAGTGACGGCGCAAGTGAAATAGTGCTTATCATGTCAGCCCTCAGGCTTATGGTTTCGGTCCCCGGGGATGCGCTTACCCCCGGGGACCGGATTACATTGACCGCACAGCTCAGGGAGGGAGGCAGGATTCTGAAGATGGTGCCCCTGATCCTTGAAGAGGCCTCCTTTGACGCAGAGATAACAACCCCATCGGGGGAGAGCGTCGGGATCGGGCTTCACGACGATGGCAGGGACGGCGACGGGGTTCGGTCAGACGGCATATATACAGCTCGGTTTGTGCCTGATGAACGCGGCACATATTCACTGAGGGTCACTGTTAGGGGAAAGACATTTGAAAGAGAGAAGAAATTCACCCTCCGGGTACGACGTGAACCACCGGCCGTAAAAACCCCGGTTGTAAAAACCAAAGACCCCGTGACGGTTGCAGAAAAAAGCAGACGATCCATGAAAGGGAAAGTAAAACCTCCTTCAGGAGCAAAGCAGCCGGAGAGCGGTGGACATGGAGGCCCCTCAGTGCCCGAGGAACAGCCGCAGAGGGCCGCAGGTGGAGTATCGTGGATGGACGTATTTATCAGGTTTCTGGTAATAAACATCTTCGCTGCCGCACTATCAGGGACAATATTACTGACAATAAGGAAATGGAAAGGAGGGAAAAAGGATGATCAGGATTGACCCCCTCTACCTCATCCTCCTCCTGGAGTTCATTCTTATACTCACCGTGGCCCTTGGTTATCTCATCCTCAGGTACAGGAAGGCATCTAAGAACATGACGGCCAAAGAGTTCATCGGTCTTTCAGATCTCCTTGCCGTGATCGAAGAGGAAGAGCGGGCATTGAACGAGAAGGTCGAGCGGATGTCCGGCACCTCCGGGGAAGATATCGACCTCCTCCTCGAAAAGAGGTCCTGTGAACTCCATCTCCAGTTCCTGAAGGACGCAATAAAATCCTCCAAAACGGGCTTCCGGGGGCTTTCCGGCTTCATCACCAGGGGATTCAGGGAGACGGCAAACAGGAGCCTCCTCTGGGTAAAGGAACTCCTTGAAAAAAGGGACCGGATCATAAAAGAGGTAGAAAAGGGCCTGGCCGAACGTGAGAGTGCAATAGACCGGCTCAGGTCCATACTCATAAAACAGAAGCGCCGCATGGCTGACCTCATGAGTTCACAGGAGATGCTTGTGCAGCTGAAGAAGAGGTTCGACCTCCTCAGGGAGAGAAACGCGGAGCTGAAAGAGAGGCTGCGTGAAACCCTTGGGAGCGGGGACAAGGGCAGCCCGGCAGAGGAACTCCTCAAGGAACTGGAGGAGATCAACAGGGAACTCGAGATCTGCGTTGAGACCCTGGAGAACGAGAACAAGAAACTGCAGGGAAGGCTGATAAGCTACGAGGAAGGATTCGGCAACATCGAGCATGATATCCTCGATATGCTCTCCTTAAAGAAGACGCCGAAGGACATTGAAGAGATGGAGTGCCTGATAAAGGAACTCAAAGATAAGGATAATGAAATCCGGGAGATAAGGAAAGAGAAGGAAGACCTCGAAAAGGAATACATGGTCCTTTACAAGCAGGTAAACTCATAACCCACCTTCTTATTTAAAGTCTGTGTATAAAGTCGAACAGTTGTGTTTTTTCCGTCCTTCCGGCTTATCCGGAATCGTTGTTCGAGAAGGATTCCCGTCCCGAATGAGTTCGGGATTGCGGGAATGACAAACAACCGTGGTTTATACACAGACACTATCCAAGAATATCCTCATTTTTTGAGTCAAGCCCTCCGACCAAAGGTCGCGGCTTTCGGCAGGGTGCATTGTAACTGCATGGTCTATCCGACAAAGCGCCTGGCAATGGCGTCTTCATACTCAGGCACCGCACTAAGGGAAAACGGCCGCTTTCTCATCATGTTCAGCTTAAGGATCTTGAAATCCAGTTCCCGGATCCTCCTCAGCCTCTCCCCGTCATCATCGAGGGTATCTATCAGTTCCCTCAGGGATGAGATCTCCTTTCTCAACTCCAGCTCCGGCGGTATATAGCCGGCATTCTTCAGGACCCGGTAAGCCACCCTGAGATCATCGGGGACAAAATGGTCGTCATCAAGAGATAGGGGCCTTCCGCTGTTGGGAAGGTCCTCGAACTCCCCCCGCTGTATTGCCTCCCTAATCCTCTCCTCTGCGATCCTCTGAAGGATATCCATCCGCCTCCTCCTTTTCGTCTGCAATCCGGTATTCCTCAGAGGCCCATTTACCAAGGTCCTTCATCTTGCAGCGTTCCGAGCAGAAGGGCCTCCAGGGATTTTCCTCCCATGTGGTCAGTTCCTTACAGACAGGACAGCGCATCCTCATAAATCATCCACCCCATTACATGAATATATATTCGGTCCATTGGTAAAAAAGTTAAAAGCACTTGATCCGTCCTGTCATTCCGGCTTGTCCGGAATCGTTCTTTGAGAAGGAAATTTTGATTAATTAGAGTCTGTGTATAAATTGCCGTTTTTTATTTTTGTCATGCCCGAAGTCTGTAATCGGGCATCCAGAACTTATTGAAAAGAATAGATTCCGGACAAGCCGGAATGACATTGTGCGTTGTGGTTAATGTTAAGTTGAATTTCAATCCTCCCTTCAACTAAAACACGAAAGAGCCTGCATTTTCACAGGTATCCGGCAAGGTGTGATAGCCTCTTGATATTATAAGAATTTTATTGTAGTATGTCCACCATGGATGCTTGCCATTCCGAACTTGCAGGCTGTGTCATAATTGTCATCCCTGAAAATGAACCTCCCCGCCGCAGAGACGGCGGGGTATCTTAAAGTCTCTCCTCCCTTGATGGGAGGGGGGGTGAAAACAGCATCTTAATCACCCCCTGCGGTTCACCGCCCCGTGCTCCTTGCCCATCGCCTTCCGCCCCACCCTGAGCCCCTCTTCCCTGAGGCTGATAATCAGCATCCCGCTCGCAAGACCGTTGACCGTCCCGGCAAGAACACCGAACACTAAAATAACCGGCGACAGATACAGTATTGCATCTATCTTCCTGACAAAGAGGAGATAGGCCAGGGCGAGCTGTGCGAGGTTATGTGCAAAGGCCCCGATGAGACTCAGCCCGAGGGGGCTGAAGAGACCTCCCAGGAGGTAAAATACCCCACCCATGGCAAGGGTACTTGCAAGCCCGCCACCGAGGCTGAGTATGAACCCCGGGCCAAGAAAGGTCCCCACAAAGAGGGATACGACAAAGACACGTATGAGCGTTATCATCAGGGCCACCCTGAGGCCGTAAAAGACGACCGCGGTGAGGGTTATGATGTTTGCAAAACCGAACCTCAACCAGGGTATGGGGGTGGGGATGGTCCTTTCAAAACCATGGAGCGCAATCGCCACCGCCACAAGAAGGGCCACCCTGAGTCTATCCTGTGATTGCATCTACCCCCCTTACCTTTCCGCCCTTTATGCTCACAACCACCCTGTTAGGGACACATATAATGACGCCACGCCTTATCCAGCCCTGTTTCATGCCTATCTTCTCGGGACACGGGGAATACAGCACCCGCACCCTTCCGTCCTTCACCTCAACCTTTGTAATACCTATGGGGCCTTTCACATCAACGATACGGTCCTCGGAGAGGGCAAGTTTGTAAACGATCTTACCGTTTACCTCCACAATGACCGTCTCCCCGGCGGGCATGAGCCTGCCGACAAAGATAAAACCCGTGAGGGAGAAAAAGAGAAGGAATACAAGGAGAATCCAGTCAAGGGGAGAGGTCTCCTTAATTGTCTTTTTTAATAAACTCAACTCTGCCCCTTATGCCTTCGGTCAGGTGCCTTACACCCCCGGAATCGATCATTATTGCATTATAACCGAGCCCCTCGATAATTTTCATTCCCCTCGCAACCCCTGAGATAAAGACTGCCGTGGCAAGGGAATCCGTTTTCACCGCAAGGGGGGCAATGACGGTCGTACTGATCACACCCCTTGCAGGATAGCCCGTCTTCGGGTCTATAAGGTGGTGATAGCGCACCCCCCCTTCGATAAAAAACCTCTCATAGTCCCCCGAGGTTGAGATCGCCTGGTCCCTGAGTTCCACTACTGCAAAGATATCGTCCCCTGCACCCCGGGGGTTCCTGATTCCCACCCTCCAGGGTTTTCCGTCAGGTTTCAGACCATACCCCCTGATATCACCGGCCACAGCAACAAGGGCGGCACTGATTCCCTCCTTTTTTAATATGGATACCGCCCTGTCCGCCGCATAACCCTTCGTAATACCCCCGGGGTCGATCATCATACCCTTCTTTCTGAGAAATACCGTCATCCTGCCGGGATCTACCTCGATATCCCTGTAATCGACAAGGGCAAGCCCCGCCCTGACGGCATCAGCTGAAGGGTGGATCTTTTTATGGAAATCATAGAGATGGGTAATGACACCCACTGTTATATCAAAGGCCCCGTTCGTCTCTTCAGCCGCCTCTATAGACCTCTGAATCACCCTGAGTGTATCCCCGGAAACCCTTACGGGTTTTACACCTGCATTTTCGTTTATTTCCCTTATCTCGCTCTTTGACGAGTAAAAGTTCAGCAGCCCTCCCAGTCTCTTCAGCTCTCTGAAGACCTTCTCTATTGCCTGCCCTGCCCGCTCGGCAGAACCGGAAACCACACTTACCGTCACCACGGTATCCAGAAGGAAATCCGATTCTCTGTAAACCTTGTCCCCCCCCAATCGGCAGGAAACAAGCACAGAGAGGAGAAACAGACTGAAAATCCACGACCTCACCGACTTCATATGGTTCATCCCTGAAACCTCCGTCACCCACCTGACCTGTACAACACAAACCCTGCCCGCCTTATCCTCAAACCTGTTCCCCCTGCCCCGGCTCAATTCCCGCCGCCGACCCGTTAAGTCTCTCCCTGAGGAAACTCCCGGTATATGAGCCATCCTCTGCCGCCACCTCTTCCGGCGTCCCCGCAGCAACCACATAACCCCCTTCATCACCACCCTCGGGACCGAGATCGATGATGTAATCGGCGGACTTTATCACATCGAGGTTGTGTTCTATAACAACAACCGTATTGTCTCTCTTCACAAGCTCATAAATGACGTGAAGGAGCCTTTCAATATCCACAAAGTGAAGCCCCGTAGTCGGCTCATCAAGTATATAGAGGGTATTGCCTCCGGACTGCCTTCCCAGTTCCTTTGCAAGCCTCACCCTCTGGGCCTCGCCGCCCGAGAGGGTCGTTGCAGACTGACCGAGCCTCACATACCCGAGCCCGACATCCATCAGGATCTGGAGCCTCCCCCTGATGGCGGGAATACCGGAAAAGAAGTCGTATGCCTCTGATAGGGTCATCTCAAGGACGTCTGCAATACTCCTGTCCCTGTATCTTACCTGGAGCGTTTCCCTGTTATAGCGTTTACCGCCGCAATCATCACAGGGCACATAGACGTCCGGAAGAAAATGCATCTCCACCTTCCTGCACCCTTCACCCCTACAGGTCTCACACCTGCCGCCCCGGAGGTTGAAACTGAACCTGCCCGGCGTATAACCCCTGATCCTTGCCTCCCTGACACGGGAGAAGAGATCCCTTATATGGTTGAACACACCCGTATATGTTGCAGGATTTGACCTCGGCGTCTTCCCCAGGGGTTTCTGTTCAACGGATATAACACGGGTGACCTTCTCAACCCCGCTCAACTGCCTGTACCTGCCGGGGCTGACATCAAGACCGTGAACAGCCCCAAGCAGCGCCCTGTAAAGCACATCCATAACGAGACTGCTTTTCCCCGACCCTGAAACACCTGTAACACAGGTGAAAATCCCAAGGGGAATATCAACGGTAATGTTCTTCAGGTTGTGCTCCGATATCCCGGAAACCCTCAGGAAACTACCGGCCTTTCTCCTACTGGCCGGCACCGGGATGGACCTCCGCTTTGAGAGATACTCCCCTGTAAGTGACCTCCTGTTGTGCTGAATCTCCCCGGGCGTGCCCTCTGCAACCACCCAGCCCCCTGCCCTGCCGCCACCCGGACCGAGGTCAACGACATGGTCCGCCCACCTTATGGTCTCCTCATCGTGCTCAACAATGATAACCGTATTCTCGGCATCCTTTATGGCGGTCAGTGTATCGAGGAGTCTTCTGCAATCCCTCGGATGGAGTCCGATACTCGGCTCATCGAGGACATAGAGCACACCCGTGAGGGATGCACCCAACTGCGTAGCAAGTCTCACCCTCTGGGCCTCACCGCCCGAGAGGGTGGATGCCGGCCTGTCGAGTGTGAGATACCCAAGACCGACCTTGATGAGGAAACCGAGACGGCTTCCCACCTCCTTAAGGACACGTCCGGCTATTTCATGCTCCCTCTCAGAGAGCCGCAGCCCGTTAATGAAATCAGAGGCCCCCCTTAAGGAGAGAGAGGAGAACTCGCCTATATTCAGCCCCCCCATCGTTACGCTCAGCGCCTCCCTGTTCAGCCTGAGCCCGTTACAGGCGCTGCAGGGCCTCATTCCCTCGGTATCCTCCGCCTCTTCCGTTATCCCCTCATATCCAAGCCCCCTGCAGGAGGGACATGCACCGAGCCTGCTGTTGAAGGAAAAGAACATGGGGGTTATCTCCTGGTAGCTCACGCCGCACTTGAGGCATGAGAGGGTCTTGCTGAAGAGGATATCCTCTCCGCTGTCTATGAGGTTGATGACAACGGTATCCGCATAGACAAGTGCGGCCTCAAGCGCCAGTCTCAATTGTTTCTCCACTGCCGGCTTGACAATCAGCCGGTCAATCACTATCTCTATGGTGTGTCTACTGTGTCTCCTGAGCTTCAGGTCTTCCGTCAATTCCACCATCTCACCATCGATCCGCGCCCTTATAAACCCCTCTCTTCTCATCTGCTGCAATTCCTTCCTGTACTCCCCCTTCCGCTCCCTCACCAAAGGGGCAAGGATCTGCAGCCTCGTACCCTCCGGAAGGTCAAGTACGGAAAGGAGTATGTGGTCGGTATCCTGGACTGTGATGGGGCTGCCGCACTTATAACAGAAGGGCCTGCCGACCCTCGTGTAGAGGACCCTCATGTAATCGTAGATCTCCGTGATGGTACCGAGGGTGGAGCGGGGTGAACGCGATACGGTCTTCTGCTGTATTGCAACCGACGGCGAAAGCCCCTCTATATAATCCAGCTCGGGCTTCCGCAGCTCCTGTATAAACTGTCTTGCATAGGAAGAGAGACTCTTTACATACCTCCTCTGTCCCTCAGCGTAAATTGTATCTATGGCAAGGGAGGACTTCCCCGAACCGGATGGCCCTGTTATCACGACGGCGCTGTTCCTTGGAATCCTCAGATCAAGATTCTTGAGGTTGTGTTCCCGGGCGCCTTTGATAATAATAAAATCCTTCAATTGATTACTCCTGTCAGAAGGTCTACTCCGGAATCCAGCGATAAACGGGTGGACATAATCGGTCAAGGATTACAGATGGATTTGGGTAATTAGAGTCTGTGTATAAAGTCAGTCTCTCTATCTGTCATTCCGGCAGTCCTTAAGCTTGTCCCCGCATGTAGTAAGCGGGGGCCGGAATCTATCCTTTTCAATAAGTTCTGGATACCCGACTACAGACTTCGGGTATGACAAAAATAAAAAATGGCAGTTTATACACAGACTCTATTTAATCTGAGTCTGTCTATAAAATCGAACACTTGTCGTTTTTCCGTCATTCCGGCTTGTCCGGAATCGTTCTTTAAGAAGGATTCCCGACTCCCGAATGCGTTCGGGATATCTGCATATCGATGGTTCTGAGACGCAGTCTATTCGCCTTGCCAAGCCTGAAACGATACCGGAACAAGTTCAGCACAGGGTTCAGAGCCTGCCCTGGATTCACTTAAGGAGTGACACTGTAGTTTGGTTTATAAACAGACTCCGATCAATACAACCAAGACATCTTATTAATATAACTAAAACACCTTCACCCTTGCAATCGCTTCCCTTCACAGGCAGGCTGAGTCACTATCCTGAAAACGCATATAATATCATCCTGTCCTGAATTCATTCCGGGGCTGACAAGCCTGACACGGTCTGAGGACCCTGAATTGCCGGTAGAGATTATATCAATCCATGAAAAGGGCAGGTGAATAATGGCTTTGAGCGGTTTCCAGGCAAATCGTTATGCTTCACCGGGATTGCTTGCCCCGGAGTCCCGACTTGATGTCGGGACGAGAATGAGACGAAAAGCCATTGTCCACCTGCCCCCAATT
>BDTA01000038.1 GCA_002897935.1 bacterium BMS3Abin08 | reverse complement strand
ATACGAGATTCTGAAATGAATTCAGAATGACAAGTGTTACCTGGACTTGTTTATTGTCATCCCTGAAATTAATTCAGAATGACAGGTGTTACCTGGACTTGTTTATTGTCATCCCTGAAATAAATTCAGAATGACAGGTGTTCATTGTATGAAGGATCGGTGGGGATTGATTGATACCGGCCCGGGAAGTGCTGCCTTCAATTCTGAGTCTGTTTACCGTCAGTCCTGAATTTATACACAGCGTCATAAATTATTGCGCATGTTGTATCATTCCCGCTTGTCGGGAATCTTTCTTCCAGGAAGGATGCCGGACAAGCCAGCATGACAGGCTTTGGGAGAATTTTATATTATGCGCAATTTCATAAGTCGTCATGTATATTTCAGGGATGACAAATAAAAGACATTTGCCTGAGCCTCACAGGAAAAACTTTATACCGACCCTATAAAACGGAGATGTTATAGTTTTCCTGATGTAAGTGTGATTCCTCTTTAATTATGATCTCTATCCCCCTGGTCTTCTCGATCTCTTCCACGGCATAACTCTCCTCGTCTGAGAGCAGCTCCGCAACATGGGGATGAGCCGTGATTATAACCCTTGACCCATTGGTGAGGCTCATCTTCTCAATCTTCCTGAATATATCGAAACATACCGTCCTTGGCGAGAGCACAAACCCCTTGCCTTCACAATAAGGACATGTGTCGCAGAGTGTCCTGCCAAGGCTTTCACGGACACGCTTCCTGGTCATCTGGATGAGCCCAAGTTCAGAGATATTGTAAATGGTGTTCTTTGCCTTGTCGCGTCTTAATGCCTCTTTAAAGGCATTGAAGAGTTTTTCCCTGTTCTCAGGGATCTCCATGTCGATAAAGTCGATAATTATTATGCCCCCGAGGTTTCTCAGCCTTATCTGATAGGCTATCTCCTTTACCGCCTCGAGGTTGGTCTTCAGTATTGTGTCCTCCAGGTTCTCCTTCCCGACGAACTTGCCTGTATTGACGTCAATAACGGTCATGGCCTCTGTCTGGTCTATGACAATATAACCCCCTGACTTGAGCCAGACCTTCCTGCCCAGTGCCCTTGCGATATCAAGCTCCACTCCATAGGCATCGAAGAGCGGCTCCCGTCCCTCATAGAGTTCGATCCTGTCTGAGAGTTTTTCAAAATACGTATTGACAAAATCCTTGATGCGCTGGTATTCCTCACCGGAGTCAATAATAACACGCTCCACGTCGTGGCTCATAATGTCTCTTACACTCCGGAAAACGAGGTCGAGGTCACTGTACAGCAGGGTTGGCGCCGACACCTTATCCTTTTTGTCCTGAATGTTATCCCAGAGGAGCTGAAGGAACTCGAGGTCTCCCTTTAACTCCCCCTCATCAGCCCCCTCGGAAGCGGTCCGGACTATCAGGCCATACCCTTTAGGCCTAATCCCCTCTACTATTGTCTTCAGTCTTGCACGTTCCTCTTCACCGGTAATCCTCCTTGAAATACCGATATGCTCAAGCCCGGGCATGAGTACAACGTACCTGCCGGGAATGGTCACATAGGATGTCACACGGGCGCCCTTTGTGCCGATGGGGTCCTTTGCCACCTGGACGAGGAGTTCCTGCCCCTCCTGTAAAAGGTCTTCAATGGGGACGTCCAGTCTCCCCTTCCTTATCTGGATCTGTATCTCCTCCGATACCTCTTCCTCTTCCAGAAAGGGGGCATAGGATTCTATGTCCGCCTTTATATCCGCAACATAGAGGAAGGCAGCCTTTTCGAGGCCGACAGCCACAAAGGCGGACTGCATGCCGGGAAGAACCTTTACCACCTTCCCCTTATAGATGTTTCCAACTAAAGAGGTGTCCTTTTTCCTCTCTACATAAAACTCGACGACCTGCCCGTTTTCAAGAAGCCCGACCCTTACTTCATCAAATGCTGCATTTATTAAAATATCACTTGGCATCAATTTAAGGTTGATGGACTCGCAGAAAGTCTGAAAAAATGTTTTTTTTGTCATTCCCGTGGAAACGGGAATCCAGTCTTTTCAGATAGTTACACGCTTCCTGGATTCCCGCTTTCGCGGGAATGACGACTTTTTACGAGAATATCAGGGTTTACTCAGGCCGGGAAGCAACCCGCACCAGATCCATCGGTGTAATCCATCCCTTTCTCCAGCCAAAGAGCCCCGTTCTTGCTATCTCCATATCTTCAGCCGGCATCCCGAAGATACCCTCAAGGACCTCCTTAAGCTTCACCTTCCTCTCAGGAAGGTCTTTCAGTCTCAGTCTAACACGCCTGTCTTCAATTATATCAAATTTCTCAAGAAATTCACTAATTTTTTCCTTTTTATTCATTAAAGACGAAAGCCTGACATCCCGCTCACCGTAAAACCCTATCTCATACTCATAAAGGGTGATGAAGCTCGTCAATGAGGGTAACTTCCTGAATACGAATGCCATATCAACTATCTCAAGACCTTCCGGCAGGACAGCGTTGATTGTATCCCTGTATGAGGCAACATCAAAAGGGGGATAGACCTCGATATCGAGATACTCCCTCAGCCCCTCAACCCCGACGCTCAGAGGAGGCCCGAAGGATGCCCTGGGTGAAGGACTGAATCCCCCGGAGTAGGCAAGGTCCACACCTGCCCTCCTCAACCCCCTGAGCATTGCACCCGTGAGTTCAAGATGGGAGAGGTACCTCAAATGCCGGCGCTTACTGTATTCAACCCTCACCCTGACGGGCTTAAAGCGCCTTGACTCCCCGTTATAAGAAGGCACTATCCTCAGTGAAGAAGGGGAAAGAAACTCCCCGCTCCTGCATCCAAGGCCGCAGGCATTGCAGCTCCTCCTGTTACAGTCTCCCGTCCACCGACCCTCGATCGCCCTTGTATATTCCTTCTCAAGATACTCCTTACCGATACCGATATCCACAAAATCCCATGGGAGGGGGTCCCCTCTTTCATATCCCCTTACTGCAAGCTCCTCTTCCGGGCATCCCGCGGCATCAAGGGCATGTTCCCACTTGTTTATATCAAAATGCTCCGACCAACCGTCAAGATAGGCTCCATTTTTATGGACCTCCCGGAGGAGCGCCTGGGTCTCCTCGCCACCCCTTGACAGGATGGCCTCCAAACGGCTTAACCGTGGGGCATGGAACTTCACGTTCAAGCCCTTCCTAAAAAGCTTCCCCTTCAGGAATTTAATCTTCTCACTGATCCGTTCCATGGGCTCCTGTCCTGTCCACTGAAACGGTGTGTGCGGCTTGGGAACGAAGGTAGAGATCCCTACCGTTATATTCACATGCCTGCCGGTGTGTCTCTTTGCCGTCTTCAACGCCTTCATCACCATCCCGGGTATCGCCTCTATATCCCCGTCCTCCTCTGTCGGCAGGCCTATCATGTAGTAAAGCTTCAGATTCAGCCATCCCTCACTGAACAGTGCATGAAGGGCACGTTCATACTCGTCCTCATCAAAGTCCTTGTTGATCACGGCCCTCAGCCTGTCGGTAGCCGCCTCGGGAGCTATAGTGAATCCCGATTTCTTGACACCACTGACCTCTCTAAGGAGTTCCCTGTTAACTGCGCCAACCCTGAGGGAGGGAAGGGAGACGGCTATATTCCTCTCACCGAATCTCCTGTTCATGGCCTTCAGAAGGGGCATTAACTCAGAATAATCACCGGCGCTGAGGGAGGTAAAAGATACCTCGTCATACCCCGTCCTCGCTATGGACTCCTCCACAAGACTAAAGATCCTTCCGGGGGACCTCTCCCTGAGTGGTCTGTAGAGCATACCTGCCTGGCAGAACCTGCATCCCCTTGTACAGCCGCGGGATATTTCAATGTTTATCCTGTCATGCACTATCTGGACGTAGGGCACAACGGGAGACACGGGAAAGGGGGCATTTTCAAGATCACTCACATACCTCCTCTTAACTGAAGGTGAATGACCGGGAACGTAAAACCCCTCCATCTCCGAAAGGGCCGCCAGGAACTCCCCTTTACCGCCTCCCTCCCTCCTGAAGCCGTGGAACAGACTCAGCATCTCAACAACCGCCTCTTCCCCGTCACCAAGGAGAAAGGCATCGATATACGGGATCATCGGTACGGGGTTGACAGTGCATGGGCCACCGGCTATAACCACCGGATCTCCTTCTCCACGGTCATCACTTAAAAGGGGAATATCCCCAAGGGCCAGCATTTCGAGCACGGTAGGATAGGAAAGCTCATACTGGAAGGAAAAGCCGAGCACATCAAAGTCCTTCAGCGGGGTTTCCCCCTCGAGGGATGCAAGAGGGACCCCCGCCTCCTTCATGTACTTCCTGTAGTCCGGCCAGGGCGCAAATACGCGCTCTGCCGAGGCATGGGGGAGGGAGTTGATAATTGAATACAGTATACCGAGCCCGAGGTGCGACATCCCTATGTCATATACATCAGGAAATGCAAGGGCCACCCTCACTCCAGGACCGCCCTTCCTGATAACATTGACCTCCCTGTTTATATACCTGGTCGGCTTTCTGAACCTTGATAAATTAAAAGACATCCATATCACCTTGAACGTAACATACCATGTTATTAACCCGGCATCCTCACAGGGAGTAAACCGGCAGTGCAAACTCACTGCTGCCTATAAATTGAGCGATTCTTTAGTTAGGTCGTCATTCCCGCAGTTTTTTGAGCGGGAATCCAGTAGAAACCATGTAACTATCTGAAAGAACTGGATTCCCGTTTTCACGGGAATGACAGAAAAGAGATTTTTAAGACTTTTTACAAAAACACCATATATTCGTTTTTTCAAAATCTGCTCTCCATATTTAATTGCCGGTTTAATATCCTCGCATATAAGCTCCACGCAAGGATAATAAGCAAGGGAATAATCTTATCACTGTCCCGCCGTATTTGGCAAGGTGCACGGGAAAGAGGTAGAATAATCCTGTCATAAACTCCGGAATAATAATGAGTCTACCCATCAGAAAAAACAGGGCCTTTTTCACCATCGGCTGCAGGTATCTGGCAAAAAAAACCATACCTGTCCTGATTATCGCCATCCTTGTTTCCGCATGTGTCAAAAAGGAGATGATCAAAGAACAGCCTGTCCCGCCGTTTAAAGCGCCTGTCACACTCAACGGGTTAATAAGTAAACTGAATTTCTCCGGAATCAGCGCCATAAAGTCACGAATTAAACTGTCCATTAAATCGGGGGGTGAACAGATGGGCACTTACAGGGGCATCCTCTTCTATAAGGCACCCGACAGAATGGATATCAGGCTCTTCGGCATCTTCGGAATAACAACAATGGAAATCCTCCTCAACAAGGGGACTCTCCGGATACATACCCCCTCTGACGGGACCACGTATGAAGGCACGGTACCCTTCAGAAGCATACTCCCCGATTACAATCTCATAATGGAATCCGGAAAGGCATTGAAGGAGGTTGATGATTCCTATGTCGTCGAGGTCCTTGATGAGCAATCCGGACGCCCTCTGGAGCTTCATTATTTCAGAAAATCCGATCTGATGTGGCAACGCTCGGAGTTTCTCTCCGGGGGCAGGATAAGTTCATGGATTGAGGTGTTCAAAAGGCCGGATGTAATGCCGGTTGATTTCTCCATCGGATGGGATGACCTCCTGTTCAGGGTGAGCCTTGAAGAAATTGTTCTCAACCCGGACATTCCGGATGATCGGTTCAATCCCCCTGTTTCCTCAAAGGCGCTTCCCCTCTCCTATTTCTTCAAAAATCACCGCTGAAATCAGTCTCCTTCTGTCTGTTTAGATAGTCATCCCATTCAAGGGGAAGCATATACCTCTTCTTATTGTTACAGTCCTTACAGGATGTGACTATATTTGACTTCACGCTCTTGCCACCCCTTATCAGGGGTACCAGATGATCCATAGTCAACTCATCAGGTGGATACTCCCTCCCGCAGTAGTAACACCTGCCCCGCTGTTTCTTCTGTCTCCACCACCGTGTTGCCCTGAGCCTCCGGGCCTTTGTCTTCTCCTTCTTTATATCTTCATCCGTAACCGTGGGTATAAACTCCATGCCGTCAACACCTCTGCTTTAATGAATTCAGGACAGGCCCTGAATAGTATCTGTGTATAAAGTCGAACAGTTGTCGTTTTTCCGTCATTCCGGCTTGTCCGGAATCGTTTTTTGAAGAAGGATTCCCGACGCGCTTCACTTGCGGGAATGACAAATACATGTAGTTGTCGTTCTTCCGTCATTCCGGCTTGTCCGGAATCGTTCTTTAAGAAGGATTCCCGACGCGCTTCACTTGCGGGAATGACAAATACATGTAGTTGTCGTTCTTCCGTCATTCC